>JAITWV010000361.1 GCA_031285105.1 Streptococcaceae bacterium
TAAACGCTGAAGCGTCAACTCTGACTAGTGCGCATTGTCGTCCTTGAGGGCTACGGCAGGGCTCCCACCCACGCTCTTAAGCCTTGCCAGCCGAAAATTCTTAACTGGTTCATAAGTATTTAAATAGGTTAAAGTTTTTTGTTTTAAAAACCTATAATCACTTAAAATAATGTAATCCAGCGAGAGTTTTCGTATATGGGCGGAGGTCTGGTGTTCTAGGTGGTGGCGGCAGCAGTGGTATCAGGGGAATCGGCGTTGCGTGGGCTTTTCTTAGCGATTTATCGCTTAGAAAACCCCTAGCCGATTAAGGAATGAGCTTTTTTGGAAAAGGCGCACTTCCTTTTCCAAAAAAGCTGCTTCCGTCCCACCACAGCAGCCATCACCACTTGAAACACCAGACCGCAGCCCAAATGCGAAAACTCGTAAATGAAGAACGCCTTAACGTCTTACTTATTTCACAAACTCCATTTAACTTACGCTGTACTAAAGGGATTGTTTTATTTTAGTATACTAAAATTTGAAATTCAATCGACTGAATATATTCTGAAATATAAATAAACTATACTATAATAAGATCGAGGTGAAATTAATGAAAATTACAATCCAATTACCAGCAACTTTCCAAGAAAAAGATATTCGTGAACTACTCGAAAAAGATTGGTTAGTCCCTAGAAAAGTTCGACATTTTTTGAGAACTAGAAAAAATGTTCAAGTAAATAATCAACCTAAAATGTTCCATGAAAAAGTCTACGCAAATGATATCATCACTTTATTTTTTGAAGAGGAAGATTATCCTAATCCTGAAGTGGTATTAGGCGATAAAGAAAAAGTGGAGGTCTTATATGAAGATGACCAATTAATTATTGTCAATAAACCTGTTGGTATCAAAACTCATCCAAATCAACCAATGGAAAATGGAACCATGTTTAATCATTTAGCTGCTTATTTACACAAAAAAGGACAAATTCCTTATGTCGTTCATCGTTTAGACAAAGAAACGAGTGGTGCGATACTGTTTGCTAAAAATCCATTTATTCTGCCAATCTTAGGAAGAATGTTAGAAAATAAAGATATTCATCGCACTTATCAAGCAATTGTTCGTGGTAAGGTAAAACCAAATGACTTTACCATTAATAAAAAGATCGGACGAGATCGTCATGACCGCAGAAAACGAATAATTGATGAGCGTAAGGGAGATATTGCGATTACCCATGTTCACGTGGAGAAATTTGAGCAAGGAAAATCTTTCCTATCCATCATTCTTGATACTGGACGAACGCACCAAATACGTGTTCATCTATTATCTATTAAACATCCAATTTTAGGCGATCCATTATATAATCCTACAAATGATGAACGTTTGATGCTTCATGCTCGTCAATTATCTTTTACACACCCTTTTACGAATGAAGAAATTGTTGTAAATACGAATTTTCGTTTATTTTAACTACTTAATCTCATTATATCTTTTTAACAACCATAAAAACACGAACATTAATCGTGTTTTTATGGTTGTTTTTAATTTTATTGTTGAAATACGAACATAATCAACATATAATCACTCATGTACTAACTATTTCAATTGCAATATATATTTATGTTAACTATTTTTGATTTATAAAGGAGAAAAAACGAACAATGGAGAATACATTAAAGAACCAAACTGCAAATGTTAGTTTCGTCGAGAGATTTTTTAAATTAAAAGAACATGGTACTAACGTTTCCACCGAAGCAATGGCTGGTGTGACTACATTTTTTGCAATGAGCTATATTTTATTTGTTAATCCTTCTATCCTTTCGCAAACAGGAATGCCTTTTCAATCGGTTTTCTTAGCTACCATTATTGCTTCAGTTATTGGCACTTTAGTCATGGCACTTTTTGCAAATGTTCCTTACGCACAAGCTCCTGGTATGGGATTGAATGCTTTTTTCACCTTTACGGTTGTTTTTGGACTTGGTTATTCATGGCAAGAAGCTTTGGCGATGGTATTCATTTGTGGGATGATTAATATTTTCATTACCATTACTCGTGTGCGTAAAATGATTATTCATGCAATTCCTGAAAGTTTACAACATGCAATTGGTGGAGGAATTGGGATTTTTGTAGCTTATGTTGGTTTAAAAAATGCTCAATTGTTTTCATTTACTGTTCAAGCAGATCCTGTCAATGGCGCGGTGAATGGTAATAGCATCGTGCCAGCTTTAGCAAATTTCAACAATCCTGCCGTGATTTTATCTGTTATTGGCATTGTTTTAGCAACTGTTTTAGTTTTAGCAAATGTCAAAGGTGCCATTTTACTAAGCATTTTAGCAACAACACTGATCGCCATTCCAATGGGTGTTGTGGATCTTTCTACAATTGATTGGCATGCAAATAGCGTTTCGTCTACCTTTGCTTCTTTAGATACAACATTTGGAGCAGCATTTGGCTCACATGGCATGGGGTCATTATTCTCATCAGCAAGCCGTATTCCTCAAGTTTTAATGACAATTTTAGCATTTAGTTTATCGGATACATTTGATACAATCGGCACATTTATCGGAACAGGTCGTGGTACAGGTATTTTCTCAAAAGAAGATGAAGCAGCTTTAGAAAACTCAACTGGTATGAACACAAAAATGGATCGTGCGTTGTTTGCTGATGCGATTGCGACAAGTATCGGAGCGATTTTTGGCACTTCTAATGCCACAACTTATGTGGAGTCAGCTGCAGGTATTGGTGCTGGTGGACGTACTGGTTTAACTTCAGTCTTTACAGCTGGATTATTTGCTATTAGTATTTTATTTGCTCCAATTATCGCCATTGTCCCTGCACAAGCAACTGCACCAGCGTTAATTTTAGTTGGGGCGATGATGATGGCTTCATTTAAAGATATTAACTGGTCAGATTTAGAAGATGCCGTTCCTGCTTTCTTTGCTTCAATTTTTATGGGACTTTCTTACTCTATCTCTTACGGTATTGCAGCTGGATTTATTTTCTTTACGATTGTGAAGTTGGTGAAAAGAAAAGCAAATGAAATTTCTCCAATTATATGGGTCGTTGATGCTTTGTTTATTTTGAATTTTATTATTTTAGCAGTTTTATAAAAATTATAGTGGTGAATCGAGCGCTAATACTTGAGTAAATTTTACCCCAAGGGCACTTCCTTTAGGCGCTCAAAGCTGCGGTCCTTCGCTTGTGAAGGTTCTCAGCTTTGAAAATTTAGCTCAAGTATGCTCGAATGAACCCGGAATAAAAAAATGGGGCTTGAGTTTTTAATACTCAGTCCCATTTATCATTTAGAATACTTTCAATCATTTCAACGCCAAGTTTGGTAAATGCTGGGTTACTTTGACGATAATAAGGCACAATCAACGCTGCTTGATGAAGGGCATAAGCTTTGGCACGTTTCCAAGTTGCTTCATCTGGTTGAATTAATTCTTTAAAAATGTTTCGAGAATGATTACTCAAAACCGCCCATGCTGGAATAAAATCAAAACAAGCATCCCCTACACCTGCTGAACCAAAATCAATAATAGTTGATAATCTTCCATTCTTTATTAATAAATTTGGTTTCAAAAAATCCGCATGAATTAAATATTCTTTGCCGTCCCAAACTGGCGTATTAACTAGTTCATTCCACAATTCCAATGCTTTGGGTCTATCAATTTCATAACATTGTTCCAGGTTCTCCACTGTTATTTCATGCAATTCAAGTAGTGGTTTTCTGCCTGCTTTTGGAACATTCTTTGGTGGGGTAATTTCATGAAGTTCGTTGATAAAATTTGCTAGTAACTCAGCAGTTTGCAATTCATCTACTTTTTTCTCATCATAAATTTCACCTTCAAGCCACTCATAAATCCCCCAATCTAAAGGATAATCTGTTGTTGGTTTGCCTTTAGCGACAATTTTTGGTACTTCAAGTGAAACTTTTCCATAAATATACGGCAATACTGCCCATTCTTTTTCTAATGTTTGCGTTTCAAGTAACGGCAGGCGAACATATAATTCTTCTCCTAACCGATAAATTGCATTGACGGTACCTGTTGAGTAAAACTTTTGTAGTGCTAAATTTTTATATTCTGGAAATTGCTTGTTGATTAATTTTCTAACTAATCCTTCAGTGACACTCAATTCTTCT
>JAITWV010000043.1 GCA_031285105.1 Streptococcaceae bacterium
GTCTTTGAAGTCTTTTTCCGCGACATTCCGTTTAAAAATGGCTATGCGGTCTTTGCTGGTCTTGAAAGAGTTGTGAAGTATGTACAAAATTTGACGTTCACCCAAGCAGATATTGACTATTTAAGAGATTTTAAGCAATATCCAGAAGAATTTTTAGCCTACTTGAAAGACTTTAAATTCACCGGAACACTTCGCTCAGTCTATGAAGGAGACTTAGTTTTTGCTAACGAGCCACTTGTTCAAGTTGAAGGTCCTTTGATTGAATGTCAGTTGATTGAAACAGCACTTTTGAACATTATTAATTTTCAGACATTAATTGCGACTAAATCCTCACGCATTAAATCAGTCATTGGCAATGAACCATTGATGGAATTTGGAACTAGACGTGCACAAGAAATGGATGCGGCGATTTGGGGTACAAGAGCAGCAGTGATTGGTGGAGCAGATGCAACTAGTAATGTGCGAGCGGGCAAAATTTTTGGCATTCCAGTTAGCGGCACTCATGCTCATGCGTTGGTGCAAAGTTATGGAAATGACTACGATGCCTTTAAAGCGTACGCACAAACGCACAAAAATTGTGTCTTTTTAGTGGACACTTATGATACGTTAAAAATTGGTGTGCCTAGTGCCATTCGTGTAGCAAAAGAATTTGGTGATAAAATTAATTTCTTAGGTGTTAGAATTGACTCAGGAGATATGGCGTATATTTCTAAAAAAGTGCGTGAACAATTAGACGAAGCTGGATTTACTGAAGCTAAAATTTATGCTTCTAACGATTTAGATGAAAATACCATCCTAAACTTAAAAATGCAAAAAGCCAAAATTGATGTTTGGGGCGTTGGGACAAAATTAATTACCGCTTATGATCAACCCGCCTTAGGAGCCGTTTATAAAATTGTCTCAATTGAAGGGGATAATGGTGAAATGATTGACACCATTAAAATTTCAAGTAATGCAGAAAAAGTATCCACGCCAGGAAAAAAACAAATTTGGCGAATCACCAGAAAACGTGATGGAAAATCTGAAGGGGACTATATTACTTTAGAAACCGAAGATCCACGCAACCAAGACGCACTTTATATGTTCCATCCAGTGCATACATTTATCAATAAAACCGTCACAGATTTTGAAGCAATTCCACTTTTACATGACATATTTGTCGATGGAAAATTGATTTATGACTTACCAACACTAGCTGAAATCAAAGAGTTTGCCCATAAAAAATTAGAAGAATTATGGGATGAATACAAACGCATTTTAAACCCTCAAAAGTATCCAGTCGATTTATCACAAGAGCTTTGGGATCATAAAATGAGTTTAATTGAAAAAGTACGAGTGAGTATTGCTGATGATGTTGAAAATTTTAGTTCTTTTAAATAATCACCTATTAGGTCGTGTACGAAAACTATCTAAAACAATATAACAAGCATGATTTCTCCGCACTCTTCGTTAAAATTTTCAGCTTATGCACCACATAAGCTGAAAATTTTGTCTCGATTGCGAAAAATTCAGGCTCAATCTATTAGAATTAATAGTTTTCGTACACACCCTAGCTTAATCATTCAAATGACTTAGGAGGCTTTCAAAATGACGTTACAAGAACAAATTATCAAAGAACTTGGCACCAAGCCAACGATTGACCCTAAAGAAGAAATTCGTGTAAGTGTGGAATTTTTAAAGGATTATCTCAAAAAATATCCTTTCTTGAAAAGTTTTGTCTTAGGCATATCAGGTGGTCAAGACTCTTCTTTAGCCGGACGATTGGCGCAACTTGCGATGGAAGAAATGCGCCAAGAAACAGGAGATGGGGACTACAAATTTATCGCCATTCGCCTTCCATATGGTGAACAATTTGATGAAGAAGATGCTCAGCGTGCGTTAGCGTTCATTCAACCAGATATGTCTTTAGCCATTAACATCAAAGAAGCTGTGGACGGCCAAGTAAAAGCTTTAGCGCAATCAGGTATTGCAGTTAGCGATTTCAATAAAGGAAACATCAAAGCTCGTCAGCGTATGATTACTCAATATGCGGTGGCTGGTGAAAATAAAGGGGCAGTGATTGGTACCGATCATGCGGCGGAAAATATTACTGGTTTCTTTACAAAATTTGGCGATGGTGGTGCGGATATTTTGCCATTATTTCGCTTAAACAAACGTCAAGGGAAAATGCTTTTAAAAGAATTAGGAGCTGACCCAAGTATCTATGATAAAATTCCAACTGCTGATTTAGAAGAAAACAAGCCAGGAATTGCCGATGAAGTAGCTTTGGGTGTGACGTATAATGATATTGATGATTATATCGAAGGCAAAGAAATTTCACCAAAAGCCAAAGAAATCCTTGAAGGTTGGTATTTAAAAACAGCTCATAAACGTCATTTACCAATTACTGTCTTTGATGACTTCTGGAAATGATAATGAGAATTTAATAAGAATCATTTTAATAAATTGTAACTGAGTAAAAAGAGTAGTAAAATTAATAGTGAAGAAAAATTAGAAGAAGAAAGTAGGGAAATATATGGGATTCACAGATGAAACAGTCCGCTTTGAGTTTGACGATTCAAGAAAAAAAGAAATTAGCGAAACCTTAGCGACAGTATACTTTGCACTAAACGAAAAAGGCTATAATCCAGTCAATCAAGTAGTAGGCTATCTTCTTTCAGGAGACCCTGCTTATATCCCACGTTATCAAGATGCACGTAATTTAATTCGCCGTCATGAAAGAGATGAAATTGTTGAAGAATTAGTGAAATTTTATCTTAATCATCACGGAATTGATGCCCAATGAGAATAATGGGATTAGACGTCGGCTCAAAAACAGTCGGGGTGGCAGTAAGTGATTTATTTGGTTGGACTGCTCAAGGAGTTGAAATTATCCGTATCAATGAAGACGAAGGCAATTTTGGCTTTGATCGTTTAGGCGAATTAATCAAAGAATACAAAGTGGAAAAAATGGTGATTGGCTTACCAAAAAACATGAACAATACCATCGGACCACGTGCACAAGCAAGTATGGATTATGGAAAACAAGTAGAAGAATTATTTTCTTTACCCGTTTTCTACCAAGATGAGCGTTTGACTACCGTTCAGGCAGAAAAAATGTTAATATCTGAAGCAAACGCACGCCGTGCAAAACGCAAAAAGGTAATCGATAAAGTAGCAGCCGTGATGATTTTTCAATATTATCTGGATGCCAACTCAAAATAAATCATTGTCTCAAGAAAGGAATTAAAAATGACAGAACACAATCATAATCACGACCATGAACATGACCACGAAATAGAATATGAAACATTT
>JAITWV010000404.1 GCA_031285105.1 Streptococcaceae bacterium
GACGAAGTGAATATTGAGGACTTAAACAGTTCCATTGATGACTCTGCGAAAACGCAAATCGTTATTGATACTTTGGGAGTTGTTCCGTTAAATTATACGCAGGAAAATGAAAAATCTAAAGAGAAATTTCAATATCTTGTTTCGGAAGAAATGAAGGAGTTGCAATCAGAATTGATGCTAGTTGAAAAAGAAGATGATGAAAAGGAATAGGCAAAATAGTTGATGAATGCTAGTTTTAAATATCGGGGAATATTATACAAGTTTATACCAAATCATAAATAATCTACTTTAATACTGTATCTAAATAACAGGTACGGGCTTGTTTTCTACTATTCTCAAAGTTATTTTTCAAAAAATGAAATATTTTAAAACTTCAGCATCTAAATATAGATGCTTTTTTTGTTGCAAAAAATCAAAATGATTTCTAGGACATCAAAAGCACATTATATTTATCTATAATTAATTATTATTTATATGAAAAAAGATGCTTACAGATTTTATTTTGATAATTTAATTGGTCTGGTTAATACATTCAACACAGAACAAAAATGTTTGAATTTTTGGAATTGCAAAGATGGAATGGCAATGTTATCAGTCCTTATGACAAAGATTCAAAAGTTTATAAATGTAAAAACAATTATTACAAATGCAAGAATACAGGCAAAATGTTCAATGTTAAAACAGGCACTTTGTTTGAAAATACAAAAATTGAATTTCAGAAATGGTTTGTAGCAATTTTTCTAATCACATCTCGTCCCAAGGGCACATCTGCACATCAATTACTAAAAGATTTAAGAGTGACGCATAAGACAGCGTGGTTTATGTTGCATCGTATTAGAAAATGTTTTAAGACAAAGAAAATCCGACTTAGAAACATTGTAGAGGCAGACGAATTTTATAGTGGTGGCAGAAACAAAAGCAAGCACAAAAACAAACGAGACAAAGGGACACAAGGTAGAAGCACAAAACATAAGACACCGATTTTTGGGATGCGTGAGCGTGGTGGCAATATGATTGCTTATGTTGTAAAAGACACAACATCAAGCACATTGATTCCACTGATAAAAGAAAATGTAGAATTGGACACTCACATAATGACAGATGAGTGGGGGGCTTATAATTCTTTGCAAAAAGATTACAAACATTCCCGCATCAAGCATAAATCGGGTCAGTATGTTGATGGTATAGTTCATACAAATTCTATAGAAGGATGTTGGGCATTGTTAAGGCGAGGATTTATTGGAACTTACCATCAAATGAGTAGAAAACATTTGCAAAGTTATGTTGACGAGTTTGTATTTCGGAATGATACAAGGAGTTACACGGAACAAGAGAGATTTGATTTCTTTTTTAACAATATGGAAAATAGATTGAAGTATAAAGATTTGGTTTGTGGATAACGCATACTGCATATATAAATTTTCAAATAAATAATTTAATAAAATATTATGGCAAAGTACATAACACTCAATGAAAGGTTGAACGAATCAACTGAATCTAAAATCGAAAACATCGATGAAAATAAGAAAACAGATGATGCTATGTGGAAAATAACATCGTTCATTCACAATGAAACTGAATCTTTTTCAGAATCTGATATTAAAAAACTCAGAAATGATCTTATATCTTGGGCTAAAAATGAATTTGGACAATAAATGTAACTAAATTTATTATTAAATTTGCTTATATTTGCATAAATGATTTCCAGAATCACAGCATCTTATTATATTATCATATATTATTTAATAGGAAATATTAAAATGGCTGAAATGCAAAACAGAAAAATATTATCATTAAACGAAGTTCTGAATTTAGACAGACGACCAACTCTACAAGAGATGGTTGATTTGGCTGTTAATTCTATAGAGGACTATACAAAATACCTTTTTGAAAAAGGTATCATTAAGTATGTGCCTGAAAGTGGAAGTGTTGAGAATTATAACTTAGATGAAAATGATATTAGTGATTATTATTGTCCATCAGGTGATATAATTATACTATTAAAAAATGATGAAATTGGTGAAGGAGAAACTTGTGAATGTGTTTGGGATGAATACATTAAAACTGATGAATATAGATTAAATGAATCTTATCTGGAATCATATGATTCTGGTGAATATAATAAACTATTAGAATATAATGGTAAAGAATATATTTATAGTTATTCTATGGATTCTTGTGGTTATCTTTTTTATCATATAATTCCCTTAAAAAATAACGAAGATCTTTTATCTTCTATTTCTACTGTCTCTGTCAATTCCTAATTCTTTATGTGTTCCAATTTTTTCAATTTTACCATCATCTTTCATATAGATAAATAAATCATCTGTTACTTTCTTACTTCCTATTTTATCTATATGACAATGATGATATCCTTTATATTTTCCACTTTTTATTTTATCTCTATTATCAAATCCACCCTGTTCAATATTTAATATATCTTCATCATTTAATCCATAATCTTTAAATTTGCTATCATTATGTTCAGAGTTTTCTATACTAAATAGTTTGTCTACAATATTTTTCTTTTTTCTTATATCTACTTTTTCTTGTGGGCTTGCATCATCTTCTAATTTTTTCCAATGTTTATCTCTTTCTTTTTGTCTTTTTTCAAATTTTTCTTCTGGTGTTAAATCATCAGATTTTTCTTTATCATCTATAATTTCTTTACCATTTATATCTACTTTTTCACCATTAACA
>JAITWV010000087.1 GCA_031285105.1 Streptococcaceae bacterium
GACTGGCACGACGGTGTGGCAGCAGTGGCACTAGAGGAATCGGCGTAGCGTGGGCTTTTCTTAGCGATTTATCGCTTAGAAAACCCCTAGCCGATTAAGGAATGAGATTTTTTGAAAAGCGCCTTTCTTTTCAAAAAAGCTGCTTCCGTCTCGCCACAGTAGCCACACCGTCGAGCCAGTCCGCAGCCCAAATGCGAAAACTCGTAAATGAATAACGCCTTAAAGTCTTACTCATTTCACAAACTTCAAATCAATTACGATGTACTAAAGTAAGTGTTAATCAAAACCCTAATATTAACTAAATGAACTAAAAATAGGAGGCAATAACATGGAAAAAGAACAACTACTCTCGCCAAAATCAGTCTATTTACTAGGAATAAATTCAATTATCGGCTCAGGCATTTTCTTATTGGCGGGCAAGATTTATCAAGATGCAGGTGTGTTTAGTTTACTAGCTATCTTATTTGCAGGTTTATGTTTAACACTCATTGCCTTTTCCTATTCTAACATGAGTAAAATCTATTCAGAAAATGGCGGTGCTTTTGTTTATGTAAAAAATACTTTCGGACGTTTTCCAGGCTACATTATTGGGATGGTAACTTGGATTTTAGGGACGGTTAGTTTGGCAACAGAAGTTTCGGCTTTATTAACTGCTTTAAAGATGCTTATCCCGAATTTAAATGTAAAATCAATCGGTGTCATTATCATTGTCTTATTAGGCATTGTTAGCTATTTTAGTGCATCTATTTTAGCTAAATTAGATAATGTGACTTCTGTGATTAAGATTGGTTTTGTTGTAATTTTTATTGTTTCATGTGTTTGGTTGGTGCGTGGTGTGAATTTTACTCAAGTTGTCTTGCCTAGTACAAACGCTAAGGGTGGTTTTTTAGCTGCTTTTGGAACGATTTTCTTCTTTTTTAATGGCATTTCTTTTTTACCGGTCAATGCACAAAAAATGGAAAATCCTGCCAAAAATCTACCTAAAGTGATGCTGCGTGTGATGGCAACTTGTGTGAGTATTTATCTGATTATTCATGCGGTTACTATTGGTGTTTTAGGTAATCATTTACCAAATACGCTAGTTCCTGCAGCAAGCGCTTTTAGTAAAATAGTCGGATCCATAGGGATTCCAATTATCGTTGTGTCGATTTGTATTTCGATTTTGGGGGTGATTATTACACTAACATTTAATACACCAACGATTCTAGCCAGTTTGGCACAAGCTCATGAAGATGTTCCAATGATTGTGGCAAAAAATAATAAACATGAAGTACCTACTTTGGCTTTAGTGTTTACCATCATTGGCGCCATTATCTTGTTTTTAAGTGGCAGCTTTGTCTTTTTAAGTGGATTAACGGTCTTTATGAGTTTTGTACAATATATTTCTACTGGTTTGTCGAATATGAAGCACAAATTTTTGCTAGTGGGTATTGGTACTTGCGTTTTTTCACTTGTTTTATTGTTTAGCTTTACAATGGAGATTTTAATTTTTGGCTTTTCCATTCTTTTCTTTTTGGCATTTGTTTATTTGTTTGTGAAAGAAAAGGACAAACTAGAAAAAAAGTAAATCCTAACAAGAAAATGAAGCCTTGAAATGAATCTTCTCAGACTATAAATATTTGTCGAGGTATCGCTTGTTTAAATAATTAATATTAAATATAATACGAATGGTATTTAAATATATTTTATTTATAGGAAATGGGGCAATTATTATGGCAAAAACAAAAGGGAAACTTTCTCTAATCGCCTTGAGCTTGATGATCTTTACATCAGTTTATGGCTTTAACAACATTCCTCGTGCCTTTTTCAAAATGGGTTATGGGGCAATTCCGTGGTATGTCATTGGTGGTTTATTATTCTTTCTACCATTTGCATTCATGGTAACAGAATTAGGTTCAGCCTTTAAAGAAGAAAAAGGTGGAATTTACTCATGGATGGATCGTGCGGTAGGACCAAGATTTGCCTTTATCGGAACATTCATGTGGTATGCGTCTTACTTGGTTTGGATGGTATCTGTTTCAAATACGATTTTAGTACCGTTAACGAACTTGATTTTTGGTACGACGAATTTACCATCAACAACGATTATTTCCATTATTGCGATTATTTTTATGGCAATGGTTACTTTCATGTCTTTACGTGGATTAGATGCAGTTAAGAAATTTGCTTCAGTTGGTGGGGTTGCGGTTCTTTCATTAAACGTCATCTTAATTTTAGGTGCGTTAATTGTGTTAATCTCAAAAGGATTTACACCAGCAACACCAATTAATTTGGCTGCATTGGTTTCATCACCAAATCCAAACTTTACACCAAGCTTGGTTTCATTTGTTGCCTTTATGGTTTATGCAATCTTTGCTTACGGTGGGGTTGAGTCAGTTGGGGGATTAGTTGACCAAACTGAAAATCCTGAAAAGAACTTCCCTCGTGGAATTATTACATCAGCTTTGATTATTACAGTTGGTTATTCACTTGCTATCTTAACAGTTGGTTTCTTCGTTGATTATAAAGGTGATTGGGCAGCATCAGTAGCCGATCAATCCATCAACTTAGGCAATGTTGGTTATGTCATGATGACGGAACTTGGAGAAAAAGTTGGAGGAGCATTAGGTTTATCTCACGGTGCCTCTTCTGTTTTAGGACAATTCTTCGCACGTTACACAGGATTTTCAATGTTTGCTGCTTACATGGGTGCATTCTTTACCTTGATTTATTCACCAATTAAACAAATCATCGTTGGGACACCTGAAAAATTATGGCCTAAAAACTTAGGTAAAATTGAAGATGATATTCCAAAACGTGCAATGAAAGCTCAATTTTTGATTGTTGTCATCATTATTCTTTTAAATATGGGCATTTCAATGGTTAATGAAGGAGCAGCAGGAACATTCTTTGAAGTATTAACAAATATGACGAATGTATCAATGACCCTTCCTTATATCTTTATTATCATTGCTTACTATCGCTTCAAAAATAATGAAGCAATTGAAAAACCATTCGTTATCTTTAAGAGCATTGGTTTAGCTAAACTTGTTACATTTGTTGTTATTGCTGTTATCGGTTTTGCAAACTTGTTTACAGTGATTCAGCCGATTGTTGATTTTGTTTCATTACCAGTAGCCGATCAAACAAGTGCTTTATTATCATCAACCATTACCTCAGTTGTTTCAATGGTGGTTGGTCCAATTATTTTTGGCTCAATTGCCTTTGCGTTGATGAACAACTATCTTAAAACGCATAAAAATGCTTAAAAAATAGTGTTTGTTTACTGAACTTAGATTAAATTCTAGGTTCAGTTTTTTTATTTCCCTTGAATTACAAACATTTTCAACATATAATACAAGAGACTAAATTTGATTGGAGAAAACTTATGCTAGAGCCATTATTTTTAAATTCTGTATTACAAAATAAAATTTGGGGTGGAACTCGTTTAAACTCAGTTTTTGGCTATGATTTACCAAGTGATAAAGTAGGAGAATATTGGGCAATTTCAGCTCATCCAAATGGCGTATCAACAGTTGCTAATGGAGAATTTGCTGGTCGTAAATTAGATGAACTATGGGCAAATAATCGCGAACTTTTTGGTAATGTAAAAGGCGATGTTTTCCCATTATTAACCAAAATTTTAGATGCCGAAGATTGGTTATCCGTTCAAGTTCACCCAGATGATGCATATGGCTTAAAACATGAAGGCGAATTAGGTAAAACGGAATGTTGGTATATTATTGACGCCGAACCTGGTGCGCAAATTATCTATGGACATCATGCGAAAACTCGTGAAGAATTAACGCAAATGATTAACGACGCTCGTTGGGATGATTTATTAACTAAAGTAACCGTAAAAAAAGGTGATTTCTTTTATGTACCAGCCGGCACTATTCATGCAATTGGTAAAGGAATTATGATTTTAGAAACGCAACAATCATCAGATACTACTTATCGTATTTATGATTTTGACCGTAAAGATGATGAGGGCAACTTGCGTGAATTGCATATCAAACAAACCATTGATGTGACAAGTATTCCCGGAACATTGAGCGCACAAGAGCCAACAATTACTCAAGTCGAAGGTTCAACCCTTACTACATTTGTCCAAACACCATTTTTTAATGTCGACAAATGGGTTGTAAATGGGGAGCTTCCACTTAGTATGGATGAGCCATATCAGCTGGTTTCTGTCATCGAAGGAAATGGAAGTATTGTGATTGACGAAAACAAATGGGACTTAACCAAAGGGCAACATTTCATTTTACCAAACACAATCAAAGAATTTGTACTTGATGGTCAAATGGAAATTATCGCTTCAACTCCAGGAAAATAAAGGACAATAAATTGAACATTCATTATTATGTAATCATTAATTCAAATGCTGCTAGTGGTCAAGGAATGATTACCGGCAATGAATTACTTTCTTTAATGGAAGAAAAACGCTTAAAAGTGACCTCGTTTTTCACCCAATACGCCGGTCAGGAAGTTCAAATAGCTAAAAAACTAGCGACCGAAACTTTAATGCCCTGGGATGAAAAACAAGAATATCAAGAATTTCCATTACTAGTTGTTGTAGGTGGAGATGGAACATTAAATCAAGTCTTGAATGCCTTAAATGACTTTCCAACCAACATTCCACTTGCCTTTATTCCAGGTGGTTCAGGAAATGACTTTGCGAGAGCAGTTGGTATCACTCGTGGAAACACCAAAAAAGCTTTAGAGCAAATAATAAAAGCAGTAAAACCACAAGCAATTAACACCTTGCAATATACCGAAAAAAACACAGGCAAAAAAGGCGCTTTGGTCAATTCACTGGGTATTGGAATCGATGCCTCCGTTGTGTATGCGACCAATGACTCAACCACGAAAGCTGCGTTAAATAAATATCACTTAGGCTCTTTGGCATACATTTTTTCAGTGATTAAAGTGCTATTTACCCAAAAAACATTTGAAGTAACTATTGAAGCAAATGGACAAAGTAAGACCTATGATAAAATGTTTTTAGCCACCACCACCAATCATCGTTATTTCGGAGGAGGTGTCGCCATTGCACCAAAGGCAAATCCACGTGTTGAAGATATGCACTTAGTCTTAGCACAAAAGAAAAGTTGGTTACGTTTATTTAGTATCATTTTAGCTTTAACCAAAGAAAAACATATTGCAAAAGAAGACGTTCATCATTATGTAGCTGATAAAATTGTTTTAAAAACCAAGGGAGAACAATATGCCCAAGTCGATGGTGAAGTGTTAGATAAACAAGAATTTGATTTAGAATTTCAAGCAAAAATGCGTTTATTTTGGTTTTAATGACGAAAGTTTGTTAAAATTTTGATAGACAAGAAAAATTGGAGGAATATGTTTTGGAAATGTGGGAAAACGAAAATGTAGTAATTTTTTCTTTAAGTTCAAGCCGCAAATTGGCACAAAAGATTGTCGATGAATTGGGTATGCACTTAGGAAAAAGTGAAAATCGTCAATTTAGCGATGGTGAAATCCAAATTAATATCGAAGAAAGTGTGCGCGGACGTGAGGTTTATTTAATTCAAGCAACCAACTACCCAGTCAATGACAATTTGGTTGAGTTGTTAATTATGATTGATGCCCTAAGACGAGCAAGTGCGGATAAAATCAATGTAGTTTTACCTTATTTTGGTTATGCAAGACAAGATAGAACCGCTTCACCACGCGAGCCGATTACCGCTAAATTAGTCTCAGATATGATCACTGAAGCTGGAGCAGATCGTGTGTTGGTCCTTGATTTGCATACGGTTCAAGTTCAAGGATTCTTTGACATTCCTGTGGATAATTTGTTTACCATTCCTTTATTTGCGGAATATTTTGACAAAAAAGGCTTACATGGCGATGATGTTGTTTGTGTTTCACCAAAAAACTCAGGCGTCAAACGTGCCCGTTCATTAGCTGAATATTTAGGAGCACCAATGGCAATTATTGACTATGAAGAAGACGATAAAGCACGCGAACATGGCTATGTAATTGGTGATGTCAAAGGAAAAACGTGTATTTTAGTTGATGATATGTTGAACACAGGCGTTACATTTTATGCCGGAGCAGACGTGTTAGAAAAAGCCGGAGCAAAAGAAGTTTATGCCTGTGCTTCTCATGCGTTGATGTCAGCAAATGCCAAAGAATTAATGGATTTAACTATAATCAAAGAAATTGTGGTAACCGATTCAGTAGCAATTCCTGAAGAACGTGTGCCAAATAACTTAAAAACAGTTACTGCAAGCAAATTAATCGCAGAGGCCATTCGTCGTATTCATGAAAACAAACCAATGAGTCCTTTGTTTATGTATGATAAAAAAGAAGATTAGAATTTTTAGCCAGCCTTTTTATGGTTGGCTTTTATAGATATTATACTTTTAGTACAGCGTAAGTGATTTGATATTGTAAAAAGAGAAGTTTGTGAATTATAAACTGCGAATTTTCAGCTGGCTTGGCTCTGCGCTTAGGGTGGTTTACCTTGCTGTAGCCGGACCGGTTCCATAACTTTTCAAGAAGGGCGCTTGAAAAGTTATTACACCTCGCAAGCCTACAAG
>JAITWV010000106.1 GCA_031285105.1 Streptococcaceae bacterium
TGTCGCTTTCGTCAAGTCAGCTTCTGGATTTTTCAGACCGATAATTTTTCCATCATCATCTATGTCTAGATAAATAACTCCATCATGAGAATTTGCAAATGCTACGACCTCTTTTTTCAAATCAGCAATGTATTCAACTTTTGTTTCAATTGCATCATTTTCAATATTCATTATTCATTCCACCTTTCAAATAAAATATACCCTTTTATTCCTTTTTTTCAATGAAATAAAGTGTAAAAGTGAAATATAAGTGAAAAAGATGAAATATTTCATGAAATTATAAATATAGTGCCTTTATTAAGAGATTAATTCGCTCCTTTTATATATAGAGAAGTAATTTTGTTATCAATTGACAAAAAATGACCCTCAAGCTAAATTTGACATGAGGTGAGGAAAATGAAAGAAAATACAACAAAACTAGAAACTTATCTAACCGTTCTAGCAATCTTTTTGATGGGTTATTTGGATGCTTATTCCATGAATTTTTTAGATAATGCCATCATTTCAGCACAAACCGGGAATTTATCCAAACTAATCGGCGAAATTGCTCAAGGAAATTGGCTTGGTACATTGCCATATTTAGGCATGCTTTTAGGATTTGCAGCAGGTTGTGTTGGTGCATATTTATTATCAGCCAAGCTTTATGGCACGATGAAAAGCTGGTTTGTTTTTTCCATGTTTATTTATGTCATTACAATTTTTCATCCCTTTATTTCAAAAGAAATCAGCATGATGTTACTAAGCTGTGCGACGGGGATTGCTTTAACTTTTTTTAAAAACATGAATGGTTTAGAAGCGTTAGTTGGAATTCAGACTGGGAATTTGAAACGTGTTTGGGTTGGCTTGACGGATTTATTTGTGTTCAAAAATCATCAAAATAAAAATGTCTTAATTAAAGTAGTGATAGTGGTTGGACTCTTTTCGTTGGGTTCATTGATTGGTCATTTGTTGCTTCCATTTGGAAATTGGATGATGTTGGTTGTTGCTTCGGGTATTTGTTTTCTTGGACAGGTTGTTTATCCAATATGGGCAAATGGAAATTAGTAAGATTTATTACTGATAATAATTATTTTCCTCTACCTCATATAACAAAAGTTTTTTTATTTTTAACACGAATTCTAAAACTTTAGAGATACGGGATAACATATAATTGATTTGTAAAAAATAAACGTTATAAGGGAGAAAAACGATGAAGAAATTTAAACTATTCGCATTCGCAACATTTGTAATTACATTAACGTTTACTATGAGTGCACCATGTTTATCCGTAGTTCAAGCAACTGTTTTACAAGAAGAAAAAACAGTAGAGCCAAACCATATCACTTCACTAAGCTTGGGGCAATTAGAACTTCAAGAACAACGAGATGTAAAATTAGCTGAAAAGTTAACCAATTATTTCCAAGTTGATGATAATAACGTTGTTTTAAATGTTGACAAAGACACTTTGATTAATGAACTAGGTATGAGTGAAGAAGAAGCAACCGAAATTTTAAATCTAAGTCAAATATATGCTAGTGAAAATATAATTGTCCCTAACAGACAGCGTGGATTTGTTGGATTACATTTGGATTTTGGACCAAAGTTACGTTCACTAGGTGCTTGGGCTGCTGGATTATATGTAGGAGCCAGAGTAGGATGGTATTTGAAACAATTCGCCACAACTCCACATACTGCAGGTGTCGTAGCTATCATATCGGGTTCGATTGTTTGGGTTGTTAAAGAAGCAATTCGTACTGGTTTAAGAAGACAAAGTATTGGCGTGAATATTCCAGGTTGGTCTTGGTCATTTAGAGTTTCTTTTCCATAGGTGCTAGGGATGTTTATTTTATTTATTCTATTTATTCTTTTCACAAAAAAAATTTTCGACATCCATGTTGAACTATATTTAATACTTATTTATGCAACAATTATTAGAGTTTCTATCGCTAAAAAATCAAGTACTATATTCTTTTTAAAACCATTCAAAACAATTTTAGCTAATAGCACCTTATTAGAATGTTTAGATGAGCTTGCTGCCATTATTTTTTTAGGTACTTTCATTCTAGAAAAAAACTTACAATTTTTATCGTATCTACTTCTAATCATAGGATTGGTGTTCTTATACCGAACATTCTTTTTTGGAACTTATTATCTATTTAAGATTTCAAAACAATAATAATTAAGGTGAATATGGATAATTTAATCTCACCCCATAGCGAACCAATAAATTTGCTATGGGGATTTTCCTATAAACACCTTACATTAGTTACATTAAGCTTATTGTTTGATAAAAAATTCTTATTTAGATACTATGGAAATACTAATAATTGGAGGACGAAATGCCAACTTTAAAAAGAAGATTAATTGATTTAGCAATGAAATTATCTTTTAAATATCAAATTCCCATCGACTATATTGAGGGAGTTTCCTCATTTAAAATAGCCAAACGATCTCAAATCTATTTTCAAGAAGTATTAGCAAAAAAAGACGAATATTACTATAATGAGTTGTTCAATAATAACCTGTCAAAAATAAATTATACCAAAAAAAGCATTACCTTCACTTGTAAATTTGGTTATTCTTTCCACCTGCTACCTATTTTTATTGACTATCCAAAGTTTTCAGTAATATTAATCGGTCCAAAAAATAAGAATTTCGATTATCAAAAATCAATGATTACATCGGCAATAAAAAAAGAAATCAATTTATTTACTAAAACAAAAAACAGAAAACTAAATCCAATTATTTATAATTTTTTAGATAAAGAAGATTTATATTTTCACACATTGAGTCAATGGAGTCATGAATTAGTTTATGATCGTGCTTCTTTAAGTAAAAAATATAAAGAAATTACTGGTCAAACTTTCCAAACTAAACAAAAAGAAATGAAAATTTTAGCTGCTAAAAACTATCTTCTTTTAACAAATCTAAAAAATAAAGAAATTGCTCAAATCATTGGTTGTAAAAATCAAAGTCATTTTTCTGATTATTTTAAAAATGCTGTAGGAGTACCACCTTCAAATTATCGGTTAATTCACACATAAAAAAGGAAACTCAAAAATAAAATGAGTTTCCTTTTTGTGATTAAAGACCTAATAATGCAAGTGGTACAACATAAACACCATCAACTCGCAAATAAGCACGTGGTCCAGAATTAATCAAAATTTTTGTTACTTGATATTCATCACCTAAGCTTTGTTGAAACCAATTAATATTTTCAACATAGTCATCAGAGGCATTTTGGCTTGCTTTTACTTCAAATGCCACCACTGTTTTTCCTTTTTGTAAAATGAAATCAATTTCTCTTTTTCCATCTTTTGTTCGGAAATGACTCAATTGCGCACCCAAAATATCTACATAGACGATTAGTGATTGATAAACAAGCGCTTCAAAAAGTTGTCCTAAAAATGTTTTATTGAATTTGCTGATAGGTTTTGGCACTTGATACTGAGTCAATTCTTCTTTTGTTATATTTAATAATGTTGGAATTAAGGAAGCATCAAGTAAAAAATGTTTGGATGTTTTTGCTAAGTTTGGAAATAATTTCCCCATCGGTAACCATGCTGGTACGTCATGAATGATATTTAATGTATTTAAAGCATTTTTATATGACGTTGCTGTTTGGCGGCTGGTTTGTTCAGTAAAATTAGAAATGGAGACTTCTAATATTTTAGAGTCAGTTGTTGTTGTTGCACTTGCTGCTGCATAAGCTTTCATCCACGCTCTTAAAGATTCTGGTTTTCTAATTGTAAAACCATTTTCTTCAAATTCTCGTTGAATAATGTTTTCTACATATCCTTCTAACTGTCTTTTAATTGCTTTTTGACTATATCTGCGAATTCCTGGAAAACCAGAACGAAATAGTTCATCTAAGTAGTCCATAATGTCAAAATCAGTTTTTCCAACAGCTTTTGCACCTTCAATTAAAATAGCTGGTAGTTCGTTAAATTCTTCATCTAAAAGTCTATCTATCAGTCTTTTTTGATACATATCTCCCTCCTTATTTAACAATTAGTAACGAATATATTTAACAAATAGTAATTATTCTATTTAACCAATAGTAACAACTCTAATTAACAAATAGTTCCCGCACACACCCACCCACCCAACAAAAACATTGTAACTAACTTCAATAAAATCTATAATTTGACTTAACAAACAATGAAAGGTCAAAAAATGTTTAAAAAACGAAAACAAGAAATTATTCTACTCCTATTACTTTTCTTCATTCTACTATCAGAATATGGAAGAACTGCTTTTAATCTAAGATGGACGGGCTTTGATGTCAATGTTGCACCTCATTTAAGAGCACTTGCGTGGAGTATGTCGCCTGAAGTGCTTGTGATACATACATTACTACTTTTAATCGGGTTTAAATTATTTAATTACCAACCCAAAATAAATGAACTACTCAAAGTCTGGTCACAATTTATGGTTTATTCCTTGATTGTGTTTGTTTTGTCTTTATCATTTGGACAAGCAACTTTTTCTGGCATGGGTTTACTTGAAGCGTTATTTCCATTATTTGGGCAGATTTGGCCTTTGAGCTCGGTACTTTTTGCCTTTTTCATCATCAAACCTTTGTTCAATCAATTAGTAGAAAAGTTAAGTGAAAAAATTGCTCTCTTCTTATCAATTGACCTTATCGGGTTACTTTTTTTATTGCCAAGTGTTTACTATTGGACTAACGACTCCTATATGTGGATTCGTGATTTGGTGCGTGTGGGTGGTTGGATTTCTTTATTGTTAATTGGTATGTTTGTAGCCAAATGGCGATGGCACCAAAGAATTTCAACGAAAATTTTAGCGGTTGTGACTTTCATTTTAGGCGTGCTTTATTTTTTAGCGCCCGTGATTATCCGAAAAAATTTGCGGCTTTATTATATTGAAACAACCTTTCACCGTTTGACTTATTTTAATAATCAACATTGGAGCATTCTTGGTG
>JAITWV010000109.1 GCA_031285105.1 Streptococcaceae bacterium
TACTGGCAATCAGGTACGTCAACAGTAGTAGTAAATTCAGCAGTCGCAGGGGCAATTTTCGGTGGTTCACTTAATGGGATTCAAAACGGGAATTCAAACGCCCTTATGAACGGTGGACATACGAATGGTTTCTACGGTGGTGGTTTTGGCGAATCCATTCATCAAGGAAACGCTGAAGCTAGTTTGATGAACGGTCAAGTCAACAACCAAATGAATGGTGGGTCAAATGTCACAGGCAATCCATTTGTTCAATTGGGAAATATTACAGCGACAATGACTGACGGTGTGTTAAATGGCTCTATCCTTGGTTTCAGAGGAACTGTAGGCAACTTTGTCAAAGGAAATTCAGTGGTCCAAATTAATGGAGGGCAATTAGATGGGACCCCTTCAAACATGGCATCGAAACTCTTAACAGGTGGTTCAGATGGCGGGAATATCACAGGCAATGTCGAATTAGATGTGAACTTAACAGGCGCATCAACCTACAAAACAACCAAATTACCAGGCGGTACAGTCATTTCAGGGACAGGTGCAATAATTGGTGGTGCCTCAAAAGCAGGTGGTAGTGGGTCTGGTGCAACAAATACAACAACGCTAAATCTTACCGTCCCTTACGCAACTGATCCAAATAACAGTACGTTAAACGGTGCAACCATCTACGGTGATGCCTCAACAGGAGCAAATAGTAATTTCGGTAAGAATACGATAACTATTGATGCAAACAACAATATCGCAACTTCAGTTTATGCGACGAACTATAACAGTGCGCAAGCAGGTGGATTAAAACAAGCAACAACGATTAATTTCAATCAAATTCACTCAGTAGGAACGATTTCAGGTGGTGGGCCAAGTGATGATTTCCAAAATACCACAACCAATGGTGCCAACAAAGCAGTGATTAATGCAGGGAATGCGACAACTGCGATTGCCTTAAATACTTCGATGCTGAAAAATTTTACTAGCTTAAATTTAGCTGATAACTCAACTATTGGTGTGAATGGTGGATTATTGAATGGTGGAAATGCAACTGCAGCAAACCATGGTTCTACTTATTCAAACTTTGGTGATGTGAAAATAGGCAAAGGGTCTTGGATTACAATGGGTGGTGGTTCACTTGCTTCCATCGGCAAATTAACCACCTCACCTGGTTCTCAATTATTCACTCCTTACTGGCAAACAACTGGGAACTTTAATTTATCAGACCTAGACATGTCACAAGGAACCTTAACTTGGCATGCATGGAATGATCCAAAACCTAGTACAATTAATAATGTCTATAACGGTTCATACTATGGCACGCATCAAGGATTCCCAATTTTAACCTTTACAGGCGGCAATTCTGCAAATGCAATCAAACAATTAACCAAAGCCAATTGGACAGGAACTGATTTTCAAACAGCAACTACGTATCAATATGTCGGAGATATTCAAACGTCCAACAATATCGCCTACATGGTGCCTTCAACAACAGGTGACTATTCAATTTCAAACTCGCCAACAAGTATTGATTTTGGCAGTCATCCGGTTACTAGTAAGACACAAACACTTTATCCAACCTACAATGGAGATTTAGTCGTTTCCTACACAGGATTAGATTTAAACGTCAATGGTTGGACACTTTATGCAAGTCAAACAACTCCTTTAAGCCAAGTAGACGCTTCAGGCAATGTGGTTGCAGGTGGAAAAACGTTAGATGGTAATTTGTCTTATAGTGATGGGACGAATAAAACAATCATGAATAATGCCCAAACGTTTATTGCCTCTCAAGATCCTAAAACAAATGGAACTTACAATATTACGAATACATGGGGGTCAGCATCTAAAAAAGGATTTGTTTTAGATGTACCAACGCAAAAACAATATGCAAGTGACTACAAAGGAACAATTACATGGACTTTATCAAATGTTCCAACAGCACCTTAAAACTTGCTTGATGAGTAGTTAAACAAAAAACAATGGGTCTAGAGCAAACATATTCGTTTGCTCTAGACCCATTGTTTTTATTAAGCTTTGACACCAAACAACCGAAAATGACTTTTTAGCATTTGTTTTGTTCATTCTTACACATAGGTATATACCAATAATTGTGCAGAAAATAAGAAGGACTAATTCTTTGATTTAAAAAATAAAATAATTTATAATTCACAAATACAAAATGAAAGAAAGAGGAATTATCATGGCAAATGTACATCCATATTTAGCATTTAATAACACAAAAGAAGCACTATCTTATTATGAAGAAGTATTTGGTGTAACGAATGTTTCACGTATGCCAGTGTCAGCAGAACAAGCCGAGCAATTTGGTGTATCAAAAGAACAAGCAGCAGATATGACCATGCACTCACAATTTTCAGTCTTAGGTGCAACAATTATGGCTGCGGATAATTTTCAGCAAGTAGAATTAAACTATGATGCTGTTTCAATTTTACTAGACTTAAACTCAGAAGACGAAGAAGCAATGAAAGAAGCCGATGTGTTTTGGGCGTTAGTTGAAAAATCTGACACAGTGAAAGTAAATATGCCATTTGAAGAACAATTCTGGGGTGGCAAAATGGGTGATTTCACTGATAAATACGGCGTGCGTTGGTTATTACATGCACAACCATATTCAAAAATTGCGGAAATGTTAAACGCAGATAAATAATTGAATTATAATGAATGGGCAAGGGAGAAAAACTTTGCTCATTTTCTTTTTGGCTAGACATTGAAAATTTTAAGTTCAAGAAACTTTTTTTAAACATCTAAGACAAAATTTCAAAACATCTAAGATACTTTTTTAAAACATCTAAGAAACTTTTTTTAAACATCTAAGATAAAATATTCAAAATATCTAAGAAATTTTTTTTAAATATCTAAGATAAAATTTTAAACCAACACTATCGGTTAAACGAGCTATCTTTTTTACTTTGAATACTTAGAAAAAAGAGTTAATTTCCTATTTTTTGTAACAAATATGGTTAAATAAGAGTATAAATATAAACGAGGTGAGCAAAATGGAGAAACTTTTAAGCATTATCATTCCATTTAAAAATGAACGTGAAAATAATCTTGCTATTGCCTTAGCGTCGATTAATATGCAAATGGCGATTAATTTTTCAAAAATTGAAGTGATTTTAGTCAACGATGGCGGAGAACCAATTGATGTCTCAAAATTTGCTATTTTCACAAAGCTAGACATCAAATATTTTGAAATTGAAAATGTTGGACCAGGTATGGCACGTCAATACGGCATAGAGCATTCAAGCAGTGAGTATATTATGTTTATCGATGCAGACGATATGCTTTATTACTCTAGTGCGCTTATGGATATGTTAAATACGGTATTAAAAGAAAAACATGATATCGTGGTGGCTCGATATGTGGAGCAAAAGTTAACGCAAGGTGGCAAAGAAACACTGTATCCTCATCCTTTAGAAGATGCGAAGGCGGTTTATGCAAAATTGTTTAAACGAGCGTATTTAGAAGAAAATAAACTTGCCTTTCATCCAAAATTAAGAGTGATGGAAGATAGTTATTTTGTGGCTTTGGCGTTAGATTTAACGGAAGATGTTTTTTATTTGGAAAAATTTGTTTATGCATGGTTAGATAACAAAAATTCGCTCAATCGCAATCAAGGAACGAAATTTGACAATCAACTGCATTATTATATCTGGAATAATCGTTTCCGATTGGAAGAGAATAAACGCCGCCAAACCAAAAAATATCAAGAAGCTGTTGAGATGTTTACAAGTGGTTATATGGCTGAAGTTTATTTGCGTTATAAATTATATGGTGCCATTGATGAAGAATTATTTTGGAAAGAGCAGCAAGCATTTGTTCAAGAGTTTCAGGATGTAATGCCGCGTGATGTCTTGGTAATTCAAGAAATTGTGAATGCAAAAAAAGCAACGGAAAAAAAGAAATACAACAAATTACGCACCAATGACTTAGAACAATTCATGAACAAATCTTGGCAAAAGGAGAAAGCTTAACATGAAAAAAGTAGCAATCATTATCCCCTTTAAAAATGAACGTGAAGAACAATTAGCATTAGGCTTATCTACTATTAATTTACAAATGGGCGTTGATTTTAAAGAAATAGAAGTCGTTTTAGTCAATGATGGTGGACAACCGATTGACTTAGATAAATTTGAGCTTTTTACGAATTTATCAATTAACTATTTTGAAATCGAAAACGTCGGTCCAGGTCTTGCCCGTCAATATGGAATTGACCACTCTGACAGTGAATATATTATGTTTATTGACGCTGATGATATGTTGTACCATGGTTCATCCTTAAAAGAATTCTTTGAAGCGGTAGCAAAAAAACGCCATGATGTTGTGTTAGCCAGATACATCGAACAAGGAAAAAATGAACAGGGCAATGAAGGATTTACACCACATCCTTTGAGCGAAAAAAAAGCAGTTTACGCAAAATGGTACAAACGCAAACACTTAGAAAAAAATAATATCCGTTTCCACCCTGAACTGCGTGTGATGGAAGATACGTATTTTGTCCCACTAGCTGTTGAAACCGCAAAAGATCCGTTATATTTAGATAAATTTGTGTATGTTTGGTTACATAATGACGACTCATTAAACCGCAATCCACAAACAAGTTTTAAATCTGATTTGCATACGTTAGTGAAAGCCAATCGCTTGCGTATGGAGTGGTATCGTGAGCATAAACCAAGTTTTATACAAAATTCGACCACTGACTTTGGAACGAACTTCTTGTTAATGATGTACTCTATGTATAAAGAACAAGACCCTACTGATGAAGAGGCCTTTTGGCAAGAACAACAAGCCTTTGTACAAGATTTTGCTTCATTAATGCCTAAATACTCACCGGTCTTACAAAAAATGGTGGATATTGCCAAAAATTCAGATGAAACCAAGCCAAAGACAGATACTAGTGATTTTGAAGACTTTGTCAAAAAATCTTGGGGAGAGTAAGTTATTTTCAACACACCCTAAAGCGTGAATGTAGCTAACTAGTAAAAAACATTCCTTAATCCAAATCATTATTTTTTACAAAAGGACAAATCTAACTATAATTATTGCTGATAACTATAGAAAGTTGGAATTATAATGAAAAGCAAAAAAGATAAATTATCCAAAAAACAACGAAATCTAATTAAAGCAGGGACCTTGTTAGCGATTGGTTCAGGGGCTTTCATTGCTAATGCGGGAAATCATCCACTATCCTCAAGCAACAATCAAACTAGTCAAATGGACAAGGATAGCTTGCTTTTAAATAATGAAAAACAAAAAAATAACGAGCAGTTGAAGAATCTTTCTAATGAAGAAAACCAAGTTAAAAACTATGCAATGAATAAAGTTGCAACCTTGCCAAATGATCAAGAGCTACAAGCAAAATATGGTACAAATATAAGTATCAGCAAGGTAAAAACGAGCTATGATTTGAATAAATTGCGACAAGAAGCTAAAGGAGATACTTATTACACTGTTCATGCTTATTCACAAACCCCTGCTGATGTGATGAAGATGAGTGGGTACAAAAAGCTAATGGCAAGTAATAAAAATGTTGATGTAGAGCAAACACAAGAGTACAAAATTGTTTCCTCGCACTTATATTCCTCAAAAGAAATGGCTTTAGAAGATTCTGCTAATTGGAAAGACTCAAAGGTGGTTGAGAGTACACGCTTGAAACAAGTCGGTGCGATTGATTCAATTCAAAAAGCCTCAACAATGAATTTTCGAGCAGATGATGGTGCTTTGTTAACTGGTTTGGCAATGAATATGAATGTGCAAATTGCGGTCAAAGGAAATTCAACAAGTGCCCCATTAACAAATGAAATAAAAAGTGACTTTGAAGATACGATTGAAAAAAATGTATCAATTAACTATCAAGGTAGAACCTATCATGCGGTTTATCATGAAGGGCAAACAAAAATTGATCATAACCAATCGACAATTGATGGTTACTTTACTTTTGCTGAGTCAACACATGCACTACCTTTACAAGTAAATAATCACTTTTTAGTTATAGGTGTTCAGTATGGTCAAACGATTGGCTCTTTAACAGATGCCTTGAGTGTCCATGGTGTGACTAGTTATGAAAACACTACTTCATGGTTAAGTAACAAAGCTTCACCCATGCAAGTAACTATCCAAATGAAAGAACATTTAGCGGATGAAAATGCAACATTCTATCAAATTCAAGCGCAAAAACAAGTGATTCGTTCTTTAAATTATCAGTCAATTGAAGTAAGCACACCACAAAAAGTTGGTAGTGATGTCGTTTATGCAGCTCAAGTAACACCAAGCACCACTTATAAGCCATTTGCTGCAAATTTAGGTTTTAGTGTGAATGCTGGTTATATATGGGACAGCGTGACTGGTACATTTACAGTTGGTTCAATGGACGGCAACCCAATTACCTGGACCCCACAACCTGCTTATGCCAATCCTGGAACCAGCACTTTAAGAACCTCAGCCTTTTTAGAAACCTTAAAAGTAAACGAAAATCCATTAGCTTCACCTGATAGTATTCAAAATTTTGTAGTCGCTAATCCCTTAACCGTTAGTGGAAACCTTGACTATGCGTTTGCCGATATGCGTGTTTCAAGTGTTAGTGGTATGCAAAATATTCAATTGAATAATATTACGAGCATGGATCATACATTTTCAAACTTTGGCTCAATCACCACATCTGTTAGCGATATCTCACCGATTATGACCTGGGACACTTCACAGGTAACAGATATGACCTCAACTTTCAATAACTCTGGTTGGTTGAGTTTAGACTTAAACGCTTGGAATACCTCAAATGTGACGACTCTTGACAGTACATTTGCTAATTCACAAGCAGATTTTGTTGGCATTGGTTCATGGGACACAAGCAATGTCAGCA
>JAITWV010000058.1 GCA_031285105.1 Streptococcaceae bacterium
CCAAGCCAGCCGAAAATTCGCAGTTTATAATTCACAAACTTCTCTTTTTACAATCTAAAATCAATTACGCTGTACTAAAGAAAAAGCCATAAAACACTATATTTTGTATATAAGGAAATATAAATAAACTACATCTTGTATTTTGTAGGTCGCTTAAGTTGACAGAAAAATCGAAGAAATCTAAACTAAAATAAATCAATCAAAAGGAGAAGGAAAATGGAAATTAAAGTCTTTTCAAAAAACAACTGTGTACAATGCCAAATGGCAAAACGTTATTTAGAGGAAAACAATGTCAAATTCACCGAAATTAACATTGATGATAACCCTGAATATGTTGATTATTTACTAGATAAAGGATACCGAGCTGTACCGGTGATTGAAACGCCAACACAAGCAATTACTGGTTTTGCGCCAAATAAGTTAAAGGAACTCATTGATTAACATGAAGATTGTCTTTTTTTCCTTAACTGGACAAACAAGAAGATTTATTCAAAAAACAGGTTTGCCAAATGTGGAAATCACACAAGCAAACCCTTTTTTTGAAATTTTAGAGCCATTTATCTTAGTCGTTCCAACGTATGATGAAGAAATAACGGAACCTATTTGGGACTTTTTGACTTTTGGGAATAATTTGAGCTTTTTTAAAGGAGTCGTTGGTGGGGGAAATCGGAATTTTGCAGATTTATTTATCTTTACTGCAAAAGATATCGCTAAAGAATTTCATGTGCCATTGCTATACGAATTTGAGTTTAGTGGCACCACTATGGATGTAGAGAATATGAAAAAGGTTGTGAGGGAAATTGAGTTTAAGTAAATTAAAAAATGTAACGTATTTTGAGTTAAACAATGAAATGAATCGTCCAGTCAATGGGCAAATTCCATTACACAAGGACAAAGAAGCTTTAGAGGCTTTTTTTAGGGAAAATGTTGAACCAAATACGCTCAAATTTGAAAATATAAATGAAAAAATTGATTATCTTTTAAAGGAAAACTTTCTTGAAGAAGCTTTTATCGCAAACTATACTCGTAAATTTATTGAAGAGTTATTTGCTTTAATTAACCAACAGAACTTTGAGTTTAAGAGTTTTATGGCTGCTTATAAATTTTACAGTCAATATGCTTTAAAAACAGATGATGGTGAGTCTTATCTCGAATCATTTGAAGAACGGGTGCTTTATAATGCGTTGTATTTTGCGAATGGGGATGAACAATTAGCTCATGATATTACCTTAGAAATGATCAATCAGCGCTATCAACCGGCAACTCCTAGTTTTTTAAATGCTGGTCGTAAGCGTCGTGGTGAATTGGTTTCTTGTTTTTTAATCCAAGTGAGTGATGATATGAACTCGATTGGTCGTTCGATAAATTCTGCGCTTCAATTGTCGCGAATTGGTGGTGGTGTGGGGGTTAGCTTATCAAACTTACGCGAAGCTGGCTCTCCGATTAAAGGCTATGAAAATGCTGCTAGTGGCGTGGTACCTGTTATGAAATTATTTGAAGATAGCTTTTCTTATTCCAATCAACTCGGACAACGACAAGGGGCGGGTGTGGTTTATTTAAGCGTGTTTCATCCGGATATTTTAGCGTTTTTATCAACCAAAAAGGAAAATGCCGATGAAAAAGTGCGCGTCAAAACTCTTTCGCTTGGTGTCACAATTCCTGATAAATTTTACGAATTAACGCGCAAAAATGAAGAGATGTATTTATTTTCACCATATTCCATTGAAAAAGAATACGGTGTGCCTTTTAACTATTTAGATATCACCCAAAAATATGATGAATTAGTGGCAAATCCGAACATTCGTAAACAAAAAATCAAGGCACGTGATCTAGAAAATGAAATCTCTAAACTGCAACAAGAGTCTGGTTATCCTTATATTATCAACATTGATACTGCTAATAAACAAAATCCGATTGCTGGTAAGATTGTCATGAGTAATCTTTGTTCAGAAATTTTGCAAGTACAAAGCCTTTCGACCATTAATGATGCCCAAGAATATGAAGTATTAGGTAGCGATGTGTCCTGTAATCTAGGTTCAACGAATATTGTTAACTTGATGCACTCACCTGATTTTGGCAAAAGTGTGCGAACAATGGTTAGAGCGTTAAGTTTTGTTACCGACGAGTCTGATATTCAAGCCGTGCCAAGTATTGCGCATGGGAACAAAATTGCTCATTCAATCGGACTTGGTGCCATGGGGTTACACACTTTTCTTGCTAAAAATGAAATTGCTTATGGTTCAAAAGAGTCCATTGAATTTACCGATATTTATTTTAAACTTTTAAATTACTGGACTTTGGTTGAGTCGAATCAAATGGCGCGTGAACGTCGAGAATCATTTGGTAATTTTGACCAGTCAGATTATGCCAATGGTCGTTACTTTGAAAAATATATCAATGAAGAAGTAGTCGAAATTTCACCGGTCGTGCAAAAATTATTTGAAGATATTGTCATTCCAACCAAAGAAGATTGGCAAAACTTAGCTTACAACGTGATTAAATACGGCTTATATCACCAAAACCGTCTAGCCGTGGCACCAAACGGATCGATTTCTTATATTAATGACACTTCTGCTTCTATTCATCCAATTACCCAGCGTATTGAAGAACGTCAAGAAAAGAAAATCGGCAAAATTTATTACCCAGCCGCCTATTTAAGCAACAAAACAATTCCTTATTATCTGTCGGCTTTTGATATGGATATGCGGAAAATGATTGACGTTTATGCAGCAGCCACGAAACATGTTGATCAAGGTTTATCTATGACTTTATTTATGAAAAGTGAAATGGATGATGACTTGTATGAATGGAAAACAACCAATAAATTAACCACACGTGATTTAAACATTTTGCGTAATTATGCGTTTTACAAGGGGATTAAATCGATTTATTACGTCCGCACATTTACTGATGATGGTGAAGAAATCGGTTCAAATCAATGTGAAAGTTGCGTCATTTAAGGGGGAAATATGTCAAACTATCAAGCAATTAACTGGAACAACTTAGAAGATATTATTGATAAAGCTACGTGGGAAAAGTTAACCGAACAATTTTGGTTAGATAC
>JAITWV010000239.1 GCA_031285105.1 Streptococcaceae bacterium
TTTTCATACATTCGAATTTTGAAATCACCAGTATCTGAACCCCAATAAATCGTTAATCCTTGTTTTTCACCACGTTTTTCAGTTTCTCTTGGGTCATAAGTTTCTAGTCGAGTTTCAACTAGCCCTCTTTGATACTTTTCTTGAAGGTCATGTATATCGTAATTGCCATTTTCTTCATTCCACATTTCATCAATCGCTAAATCAATTCGAGAAGATTGTACTCTTGAGTAATAGTGATTGGATAAAAAGTAATCTTCATCCAGAACCACTAGCAACCATTGAATTAATGTAAAGCCTAATTCTTCCAGATGGTCTTCCAGCTCTTTCAAACCCTGACCTGATAGTTCCAACATGATTCCTTGCTTTGGGTCATCACTCCAGTAAAGTTTGATCATGCCACATGAATATACTCTCTTATAATTATTAATATTCTTTTCTTGCATAGTGAAGTAACTCAAATCAATTCCAATGACCTTTGAACCAATGGTTTCAACAGATGTATCAAAGAAAGTCAATCGTAAATAATCTAGGTGAACGTGTAAATCACAATCCTGTTTGATATCAAAAGAAAGACCAAGAGCTTGTTTTATCTGCCTTTCTACCGTTTCAGTTATTGTGCGTTCATCCCTTTCATAGTATTGAATTGCCATGTGACTTAATCCAACTTTTTGACCAAAGGAGCGTAAAGTATAACCAAATTTCGTTCTTAGCTTTTTTAATTCTTTTCCGTCCATAATCCTCCAATCTATAACTGTTTACAAAAAAAGTCGATTTGTAAACACCAAAAAACACCCTGTAAAGTCAGTAGTACCAACGTTTAGAGGGTGTGAAACCTGTTAAAAGGTGTAATTTGATACCCCGTGTTACTATACGGGGTATCAAAAGTTTTTATGTTACAACAATAAAAACACTGCATGGCAAATTTTGCAGGCAAACTTCCCTGCGTTTATCGCTTGGGGCGAACACACAGCGAAGTTTTGTGCCTGCAATTTGCCACTTGTGCAAGCTATTTTAATTTAAGCTGAGTGATATAGTTTTGCTTTTGATGATAGACATGGAGAATTCTGATTGTTTTCTTTAATTCTACCACACGATACAAAATAATGTAGTCTCCTGACAAAATATATCGGTAATCATTATTAATGCTGACTTTACTCTTTAATTGCGCACCAATTTCTGGAAATGGATTGAGCTTTAAAATATCCTGATAAAACTGTTCAAATAAGTCTTGAATCTTCTCACTAGCCATTCCATTGGACTCCAAAAATTTATAAATGCGCATCATATCTTTGTCGAATGACTTGTTGGTACGGATTTTATAATTTTTCACGGAATTCCCCTAATTTAAATTGTTTTACGAATTCAGAAATATCTTTGCCTTCATCGTTATTAAATTCTTGATCCGCTTGATTTAATTCATTCAAAAGCCAAATTTCAGCTTTTTGACGTTGCCATTCCTCGATATTGACCATGACAACTTTTCCAACACCATTTTTTGTCAACACAATCGGTTCTCCTTCTTGCACTTCATCAATGACCTTATTATAATCTCTTAATATTGAACTTGGTCTAATAGTTTCCAAAGTAATATCCTCTTTTCATTTAGGTACTATTAGTTTACTATCTTTGCTGTAAATTTACAACAAATTGCTTTTAGGTTTGTATAATTTGTTTCCTATCATAGTCCCAACGTTCTTCTTTTAATGCTTCAAGTTCGTCAGGTGACAAGAATAGTTCATAAATTGCTTTGGTTAAGTCCACATTTTTCACTCGCACTTCATCATATAATTTTTGGAGCATTTGAATATCCACTTCATTTAAAAACATGACTTTTCTAGCACGACCACCAACAAAAGATAAATTGTCTTTATTGATTTTTTTGTCAAATTGCCAATTGGTGTAGGTTTCAATTTTCTTCAACCATTCGTATAATGTTCGTTTTGTAATTGAGCGATTGAACACGACAAGTGCTTGGCTGACGGTATAATACTCCATTGAATCACTTCCTTTCATAATTTAAAATAAAGGAGATTTTTTATGTTTTATATTCTTTGTCCTATTTGTAACACAACTATCCAAGAAGGCAATCCAGCAGATTTTCAATTAAGATACGAATGCCCTTTATGTCGTTTTGATTTAAGCAGTAACAAGTGTTCAAATATAGATTCTGCTGTTGGTTTAAGATTTGATCGAATCGACTGTTTATTATGTGGAGCTGATTCAGAATTTTTTATTTGTGGATATGATATATCCGTTCGGGAAGGTTATTAGAATAGGGAGGTAATTTTCTTTTCCTCTCACAACCACAGTACACTGCTTCATCACAATCTGCTAAGGCGTTGCATTTTTCGCACCGTCTTTCTTTCGTACTTGTTGAAATGTATTCCATTAACTCTTTGTGAGTGAGAATTTTATCCATTTAAACCACCTCTATGAAATTATATTTGCATTTTGAATCATTTGATCACGAAAAGATAATCCAGCATTGGAAGAAATTTGTTCCCTAGTTTTTTCTTTTTCTAGAGCCATTTCTTTCCTTATTTCATTTTTCCTTTTAACTTTTAAATCTTGTTCTTTTTGAATAAACTCTTGATTCACTACTTCTTCAATTTCTTCTTTGGATTGATTTGAATATTCAATTTGGGACACATCAGTAAAAGGAATTTCAGGAAAATCTTTAAAGTAAGTCATAAAATCTAAATCCTTTGAAACAAATGGTGCGTAAAATTCTAATGGAACACCCGCACCAATATCAATATATCCTCGACCTTTAACTCCCTCCTTATTCACAAACATCTTATTCTTATTGTCTTCACCAAAAGTCATGTCATAACCCATTGGAGAAAGACGACCTAGTGAAACCTTACATGATAAGTTGTCACGAATAGAAGATTTCAACACATCAGTTCCAGCACGTTGAGTAGCGATAATGACAAATATTCCAGCTTGTCTTGCTTTTAGAACCAATGGAGTGAGGAGTTGCATTAATTTGATTTCCGTATAATCTCCACGAGTCTCTAAAGTGGACATAAGAGCTGCAAATTCATCAATGATAAAAAATTCAGGCTTCATGTCGTAGTAGGTGTAATCTTTTCCGATTCTGAAGTTTTCATGTTGAATCATCATCAAATATCGTTTATCCATTAACTCAACCGCTTCTTCTAGCATTGTAAATATATCAGCAGTTTCACTAACCACCAATCCTTTAAAAGCAGAAAAACTTTCTAAATGCGACAAATCACTTTTCTTTGGATCAGCAATGTGAACTCGACCGATTTTACCCAAAGTCGCGATCAATGAGTAGATGAAGTAAGTTTTCCCACCACCTGTCCCACCAGTGATTAACATATGTGGCATATCACGATAAACCCAAGTAGCACCTTTCATCAATTCAATTCGGTCAGTTTCAGCTTTCAAATCCTCAAAATTCAAACGTGCTTGAATATTATCAATCAAGAAACGATAAGTGATAAAACCCATTTCTCGTGAAATATGAATTAAATCTGCAAGGTACATATTTTCAAGTTCTTTGCCTATTTGCATAAATCGATCTTGAAATTTATTTCCAATTTCAAAGGTAAATTCGTCATATTCTTTTGTTGGACGATAATAGACTTTTGGGAATTTCAAAACATCTTTAACTCCATTATCTGTTTTCTTTTTGGTACGAAAGGTTATATCATTGCTTTTTAGATAACTTGCCAGCATTTCCTTTTTCTTCCTTTTTAAAAAATATCCACCTCTTAAAATACTTGAGCGAATAATAAGCAATCCAAGTAAACTGCCAAGAGTAATTAATCCAATAGTTATAAATGTTGGTTGAAGGTAAATCGTCCATTTTGAGTAATCAGGATTTCCTTGAAAGAATGGATAAGTAATTTTCCAATGATAAAACCCAAGTGATAAAACAAAAGGTAAAAGAAACAAGAAAAGATAATTTCTCAACAATCTTGCATGAAATAACCTTAATCGTTGTCCTCTGTATTTCCATAGCTGTTTAATCGCAGACACCTCTTTTCAATTCATTTAAAGAAAATGGTGCTAAATGGGTTGAATCACTTAGCACCTAGAACATTATTTTTTCTCTTCATTTTTAGGTTGAGGAGCTGATTTTGGTGCTACTTGTGCATTTTTCTTATGCAAAGTACGTGCCTTCAAACCAATGTTTACTCCACCAGATTCAACAGTTGAAACATCCGCAAACAAACTAGTGATAACTAAATCATCAAATTCAACGACATCCACTAAAGGACGGAATTGTTTGAAATCAGTATTTAAATCTTCAATAAGGAAGGTAAAACTATCACTTTGAGCCTCGGATACGACAGTTACTTCATAACCTTCTAATTCACCCGTACGTTGACCATCGAAAAATTCTTCTTTGGCTACTGCACTTACAAAGCGTAAATCACCGAATAATTTTTCGATATCTGCATTTTTTGAAATCCACTCCAATTTTTCACGAGCATTGGACTTGATATCTAAAATCGTATTTTCATTAGGTTTATAATCAGCAAGATTCCACGTTCCAACTACATCGACTTTATCAGCTAATAAGGTGGTACGTACAAATGAAATTGCCTCTCGACCATTTCCACGGACATTTGTTAAAACTAATTTTGCATTGCTCAACTGCAACAAATCATTTAATGTAGATGGTTGAGCTTTACGAGGGTTTTGAACATAGATTTCTAAATCAGAAACATTTTCACTTGTCGCCACATATTTTGGGATTTCTTTACCTGCATTTCCTTGTAAACGAGCCAATTTGTTTTCAGCAAGTGATACTGTTTTTCCGAATGCGTTTTGTTTCAAAGGAATAGATTGAATTGTATTAGCCATAATTTGTTTTCCTCACTTTTTAAATTTTATTTGAAAAGACCTGAATCTTTTAAATACATTTTGATATTTTCTTGGTATTCTGTTTCGTCAATGGACTTAAAGTTCCCATAGCCATCAATTTCTAAATATGGGTCAGTCCAACTTCTGATATTGCCAAAATAGACCGCCCTTGCAGTTTCCGCAACTCCATACCCAATTTCAGAAAAAACGGATTCATCATCAAAATCATAAACTTCATATTCCAAATCGTAATCGTCCATTTCAAAAATTGTGTGTAATTTCTTGATTAGACCGCTGACCTCATATTCACCTTCCCAAAGACCTGAATAGTTATCGACATCAAAAATTCCTAATTCCAATTCAGAATATTTGGCTGGATTATAGGATTCTAGGTATTCTTCTTCAATATCTCCATAAGTGGACATGAGTAGTTCCTCGACTGCGAACCATCTGCCGACTGCAAAATTACTTGGATAACTTCCGATGAAAAATCGATCATCTTGGATTTTTTCAGATATATTTATTTGCATTTTTTCCTCCAAACTTGAAGGCAAAGAAAAAAAGCCAACCAGATTCGATAAGCCCTACTTTGCCTTTATTCTTATT
>JAITWV010000064.1 GCA_031285105.1 Streptococcaceae bacterium
AAAAAAGTTGGAACAAGCACAAAAGGAAATTACCAAGTGAAAGGTTTGCAAGAAAATACAGAATACTCATTTTATGTAAAAGCAGTTGCAAATTCTGGTGATGTTTCAGACGCTTCAGAAACATTCAAAGTAAAAACATTAGAAAATCAAAAAGGCGAAAAACCAACGACTCCAGGTAAACCAATGGAAATGGGCATTACTGAAACATCCGTTACACTTATGTGGACCCCTTCAAGTCACTCAGCAGGAATTAAAGAATATGAAGTGTACCGTGATGGTGAAAAAATTGCGACTACAACTAAGGGAAATCATAAAGATAATGGTTTGAATAAAGGAACAGAGTATAAATATTCAATTCGAGCAATCTCAAAAGATGGAAAAGTCTCAGATGCTAGTGATGAATTGAAAGTCAAAACGAAAGGAAATAGTGTTCGTGCGTTTACATTAGGCTCACTTTCAAGTCCTGAAATGTATGGAGTAGGTGAAAAAGTTTCATATAAAGGAAAAATGTATGAAGTGGTTCAATCACACAGCAATTATGGTGATGAAAGTTGGGCACCAGACTCAACAGGCGCATTATTTAAATTAGCAAATTAAGAAAAAAAGAGGTTAAGACATGCGAAGTTTTTCGTGTGTTTTGACCTCTTTTTTTAAAGTGAAGAAAAGTATTTAAAATAATAGCGCAAGTTCGTTTAATTGTAAAAAAATGTTGATTTTATGTGTATCTAATAAAAAATTTCTCTTAAATAACATCTGTAAAATGAAACATGCTAGCTTTTATAGTTATGCGTTTTTTTTAAAATAGAATCTTGAATATTATGAATTAATGTTGGTATTTCTGCCTCAGTAAAATGTTGTTCCCAATGAAATTGTGGTGTTTTTCCAAAACAACTGGTTAGTCGAGGGTTCGTAACAATAGCAAAATCAAAACTTTCATCGGCTTGATAAATATTTTTCGTAACGACATTTGGCAATAATTCTAGTGCTTGTCTTATTTTTGGATGATACGGATGAGCAGATTCAATCGCTAGACCTACACTAAATTTGACGCTGGTTTGTCTTTGTACCATATCATTTACATATCGCTCAAGACGAGTAGTCAATCTATGTGAAAAAGAATGAAGGTTGATTGGACCAAAATAACTTTCTAGGCGATAATGATAATCTTCAAGGATGTGCTTAATTTCATTTTGAGTATGAGTAAACTTATTAGAAATGTGTTTATAACCTAAGGACTCCATGCTAATAATCGAATCATCAATAAAATATTGAAGAAAAGAAAGGTAATAAATCATCTCTTTTACTTCAGACTCTTTTTCTTTATTACATAAATTATTTTTAGAAAGTTGCTTAAATAAAAAACTTGAAGCTAAGGTTATATTATGGGTAGGATTCAGTCTTGGTAGAAAAGAAATACATCCTTTTTCTAAATCTGAAATAGAAAAATTATACATCAACCAAACTAATCTTAGGTAGGTGTTTTCTTTATTCAACACCTCAATTTCATTTAAGGGAAATTCAGTTGGTAAAAATATTGGAATATTTTCTTTTAATAATTGCGATAATTCTTCTTGGTTTTTAGTCGTAAATGATTTGTTTTGTTGCGCCCTTTGAATCATGATGGCAAACAAAAAAGATAATTGAAATTGAAAAGATAAGGTTATTTTGCGCTTATTTTCCTTTGTATAGGCACAGACAAGTTCTAAGGCGTCTGATTGTGCAATCTCAAAAGGCCAAATCGTTTCATTACCAATTGTCCAAAGCAAAAAGAAGAAGAAGGTGCGAATACCAAATTCTTTACCGATGATTTGAAGTGGTTGATTGGCTTGTTGAGGAAATCGAATATTAAATTTTTTGGCAAATGTTGTTAATTGAGAAATTTTTCGATAAAAAGTTGCACGAGAAATTTTATTTTCTTCTAAAAAGTCTTCAAATAATTGTTCCTTCTTTTTTAATAAAGAGACCAAAAATTTATAAACAACAGACTGGTTAATTAACTTAATTCGATATTCTGATGAGCAAGGAAAATCTTTATGAATAAAAATCGTACCATTTGCTATAGTCAGCATCCCCTCATCAAAATCAAATTTGCGAAAATCTTCTTCTATGCGTGTCAAAATTCGTGCCATTTGATTGTAGGTAAAATGAAATTTGTGTGCTAATTGAGTGATGTTTAATAATTGTCCTTTGTTTTTTGCTAGAAAGATCCCAACGTTTAATCGATCAATTTCTAAATCATTAAAAAATATTTTATTTATCTCCAAAATTACATTACCTCTCTTACAAATAATTATCAATTAGACTATATGTTATATATTGTCATTTTACCAAAAAAAAACTTGTGATTTTGACAACAAAATAAAAAAACTCAGATTTAAGAAATTTCTTGAATTTGAGTTTTCTATTTTAACATAGCTTAAAAAATTCTAGTAGCTCTTTTTGTTAGATTTAAATACCGCAAATATTCTCTAGAAAAAATTCGATAATATCTTTGAACTTTTTTTAATTCTCGTTTTGAAAGAGGCTTGGAAGAATCAATTGTTGATAAAAAGTTTAATTTATTAAGGAAATTATCATTGAAGTAAAAAAGCAGACTATATTTTTCTAGAGTTCTTTTCAGATTTTTTGATAATTGCACCAGTCGTGGTAAATTTCTTTCTCGAATTTCTTTTTTACTTAAAATATCGGTTAGTTCATGATTGGGAATAAATATTTTTTCGATAAGTAAGCGAAAAGTATCAATGTCTTGTTTTCTTTTGAAGAAACTAAAAACAAGTAAGATTAAAAAAATAAAAATTAGTAGCGGCAAGGTTATTTTTACCCATTCCAAAACAGTTAGCTCCATTTACATGACCTCTTCAATTTTAATTTTCTTTTTTAACATAGCATATAAACAATAAAAATTCCAAATATCTGCTTATATTCCTAAAATAACTAAAATATTTTTGATTTAAAGAGACTAAAAAAGAATGTTTGCAAAAGAAAAATAATAAAATTACCATTAATTTTCATGTTATTCAAATTGAGTTGCTAGAATTTGTTTATAACCTAACTATAAATATAAAAGGAGTTTTGAAATGAAAAGAAGTAAATCATTCGTTTTGTCAACTTTCATTTTAGGAAGTCTATTGCTAACAGGCTGTTCAAATAATGAAACAAGTAAGTCCACTAATAAGCCGGAGGAATTTTATTTCATTGTCGTGCTGGAAAAGACCGAACTGGAGTAGTTGCCATGCTTTTATTAGGGTTAGCAGACGTGCAATATACAGAAATTGTTGATGATTATACCCTTACCTATGAAAATATCAAGGATTCAAAATTAATCATGGATAAGGTGAAAGAATATCCGATGGAATTATTTTTGTCAAATGCCCAAATAATTGAAACAGTAATGGAATATCTTTATGAAAAATATGGTACTTTTTATAATTATTTTCAAGAACTAGGATTATCAGAACAAGAAATTAACCACTTAAAAGAACGTATGTTTTATCGTTAAAAATAAATTTAGAAAAGAATAAATCTCAAATTTTGTAAATAGAAAGTCGTTTTTTAAGATTATGAAAAGTAATTCAACATTTGATGATTCGTTATGATATTTTTTAGTAAGGAATCATCAAATATAATCTAGGGGAGTAGCAGAAAATATGGAATTTAATGAATTAAATGAGTCAAGACATGCTGTTAGAAATTTTGATGGGAAGAAAATTTCTATAGAAGAAGTCAAACAAATTTTACAAGAAGCAACTCTTGCACCAAGCGGGCACAATATTCAATCTTGGCATTTTGTGCTTGTTGATAATGATACAGTAAAAAAAGCACTATTTAAAGAAGTTCATCCAAATAATCATGAGCAAATCAATCAAGCAGGAGCAACTCTTGTCTTATTTGGTGACACAAAGTTATCTGAGAGATCAGATGAAATTTTGAATGCACCAGACAATCAAATGAATGAAGAAATCAAAGATTACTTAAAAGCACGAGTTCCAGGAATGTTTGCAAAAATGAGCCAAGAAGATTTGAATGAATATATTTCAATTAATTCAGGGTTGGTTACGATGAATTTACTTTTAGCAATTAAAAATCATGGATATGAAAGTAACGTTATTCTTGGTTTCACACGAACAGAGGCAATCAATGAAATTTTGAATATCGACTTGCGTTTTAAACCTGAGTTAATTATTCCATTTGGCACTTCAGATGAGAAGGGTTATCCAAGTTATCGTTTTCCATTAGATAAGATTTTTGAAGTTCGCTAGGTGATAAAATAATAGATCTCATCTTTCTAGCACACTAGTGTTATTAAGATGGGATTTTTAATTTGTATACGAAGCACTCATTTTTTAACAAAGAGTGCTAAATTAAGGAAATAGCTAAAAATAGCTTTTTTTATGCTATGATTTCTGTTAGAATTTAATGAAATAGCAAAAGGAGAAAAAATTTGAAAAAAGGGATTTTAGTTTATTCGATGATGGGGATCATTAGTTTTTTTGTGTTGCTTTCAAGTGGAGTATCATCTGCTTATGCAAGTGAAGATATTATGACATTGACAAAAAATGCAGTATACAACGTATTAGAAGTAAATCGACCAGTTGCTAGTATGGTAATTGATGCACATGATGGTCGAATATTGTGGCAAGAAGGCATTGATTTACCAAGAGATCCAGCAAGTATTTCTAAATTAATGACACTATTATTAGTATTTGATGCCATAAAAGAAGGGAAATTTGCACTAGACACGCAAATAACAGCCACTCCAAAAGACGAAGCAATAGGAAAAATTTATGAAATAAGTAATAACAAGATGACCTCTGGCGTTAATTATTCCGTGCGAGAGTTAATTACCTTAACCCTTGTGCCTTCATCAAATGTCGCAACAATCATGCTATCTAGACTAGTTGAGTCAAATGAGGGATTGTTTGTTACAAAAATGAATGAAAAAGCAAAATTTTTAGGAATGAATCAAACTCATTTTTATAACGCCTCAGGTGCTTCAGCTGTTGCATTTCAAGGTTATTATCAACCCCAAGGATATGAATGGCAAAAAAATAACCAAACAAGTGCACGTGATTTAGCTATCATGACTTTTCATTTTTTAAAAGACCATCCTGAAATTACAGAGTTTACAAAAGAGCCAGTTGTTACAACAAAAAAAGGGACAGCACATGAAGAAACGTTTGAAGCATATAATCATTCGTTACCAGGAAAAAAATATGCTCTTACAGGTGTTGATGGCTTAAAAACAGGTTCAAGTCCATTGGCAGCATTTAATATTGTTGCTACAGCAAAGGAAAATAATACTCGTATAATTGGCATTATCATGGGTGTAGGTGATTGGGTGGATCAAGATGGAGAATATTATCGTCATCCATTTTTAAATGCAATCTTTAAATATGCTTTTGAGCGATATGAGTATAAAAAACTTCTATCAGCAGGTGAAAATGAAATAAATGGACAAAAAATTGTTTTAGCAGATGATTTTTATGCAACAGTTGATAAAAATCAAGAACCAAAATACCAATTACAAAATGGAACTCTTCAAGTAGAAAGTAATCAGCCACTTGTTAATGAAAATCTTCCGGTAGCTCAAGTGAATTATCATAACTTAGCTATGGAAAAACAAAATAATCAATCAAAAGAAAAATTATCTGTTCAAAAGCAAATAATTTTACCTTTATTGTTTTTAGGTGCTGGGATTTCGAGTATTAGTTGTCATTTCTTAATTATGAGGTTTAAGAAAAAGCAGCGAGTAAAGACAAGGAGAAGGCATAGAAAATCGTCCTTACCTTCTTTTTTATTTATTTTTATTGGATTTTTATTTATCATCGTGAGTGTGTTACTTTATTTTGTTTAGTTAAATAAAAGATATAAATCATCAAAAAAAAACCTTTCAAATTTATCATTGATAAAATTTGAAAGGTTTTTTGATTCTAAGATATTTATTTATTCGGTGAACTAATAAGCGTATAAGTAAGCTCACCAGTAAAATCTCCCAGTTTTTTTTCAGCTAGGGGAACATGTAAAGTAACTTGATCTTTCGCAAAGTCAATTTGATTTTTTCCTTTTGTAAACAAATAATTCCCACCTAAATTTCCATCAACAAGAACAATAGAAGAACCATTGTAAAAGATTGATTTTTTCACTTCAAAATTTTCAGTATCACTTGCAGAAATTAAGTTGCCTTGTTCAAATTCAATACTAGCATTTAATAGTTTTCCTTGTGATGTTTGAAATGGTTTACTCAACTCAGCAGTCACTTTCCATGTTTGCAATGCCTGTTTATTAGGTGTTTTTTTAATAGAAGAAATATCCTTTATCTTGCCAGTACGAATGATTTCTTTTTCACCTTTATCGTTTATTTCAAGTTCTTCATCGGTTAACTTGCCATCTTTTGTATCATACTTACCAACGGAGTCTTGAATTTCAATCAGCTGTGTATTTTCGGTTAATTCATAATTTTCTTGTCTGGTTTGAGCCGATATCAGATGGTTACCAAAATTTAGTGGTTTTGTAGCGTTAATGCTTAGAGTATCATCAATAACCATTATTTTAAATTGCACAGGATAATCACTTGTAATTCCTTTATCTGGTTTTAATGTAGGATTTGCCTTTTTTGCTAATAAAATAGCCTCAATTTGATAGATTTTTCCGATTTCTTGATTATTGAATAAACCATCCATATTTTCGACTTTAAATAAATGTGTTTTTGTATCAAATTTTTTGGAAGGTTCATAGTCTTTTTCAATGAGTAGATTGTTTTTATCATCTTTAACTTGATAATTAATTGACTTAATTCCTTGCTGAACCAACCAGTTTTTCATTAATTGTTCATTTTGTGTCATTTTATATTTTTGTAAGTCGCTTTTATAGATATACAAATCACTTAATTGAGGTTGAATTTGCGCTTTCGTAATACGAAATACGACTGTGTCTACACGTATTATATTTCCTGCATAATCACTAACACGAATACCAATAGAATATTTTGTTTGTTCATCAATATCGTAACTACCAAGAAATTCTTTAAACATCTCTTCACTGGTTATTGGAGTAGTTGACTCAATTGGACTTACTGGTGGAGTGAAATCATATTGATAGCTAAAAAAACCGTCCAAATTGGAATATGGGTTGCTATCATTTACTTTTTCAACAAAATAACTAGGAGAAGGTAACTCAATTTCTTGACTAATGTTTATGGCAAGTGCGGTATCTTTGTCTTTTGCTCCGTTTTTTGGTTGTGCTTGTGGGGAGGTTTCATCGAATACTTTTAAGCTTTGCAAGTGTGCTTTGATGCCATAAGTAAATTCTTTTCCGTCAAGATAAGCCATTACTTTAATTAAATCTTGTGCAACCAAGTCAGAATCTTTATCAAGCTCATAAAGAAAATAGCCTTTACCACTTACTGTTTGACCAGAACTTGGAATGGTAATCCCGTTTTCATTTGAGGATAAAACAGAGTATTTTAAGTCAGAAAAATTACTTCCCTCCAATGCTTCTGGTGTTAAGTCAATTGTTGGAATAGTTTGAGTTGCCTGTGGTTTATTTTTCCCATTGTACTTATCAACAAAAGCATTGGTTAACGGATTGACACTGCCATTTGCTAACAATTTGACATACGCTTGTTCTAATGGGATAAAAACAGTTTTTTGCTCCATTTTTTTAGTAATCGGATTATAGCTCATTTTTTCAATTGTTGAACCAACTCGACCAATGATTTCTTTTCGTGGATCGTATTGAATCAATTGCGCTTGCGGATTTTCACTAGGATCAAAAGGAATATAATTGCCCTTGTCATCAGTGATAAATCCATCTTCGCCTTGCTTTAAGTAACTTTGTGTAACACTTCCATCATAAATTGCTTGTTGTTTAGTATTATTATCAGTTAATGTACTAAATAGCTGTACTTCTAAATCAAACACTTTTCCATATAAAATACGATTGGGTTTTGAACCATTTGTAGTTGCTGTATTGTTATCAAAGGCAAAACTTGAACGGCCAAATTGTCTTTCTAAATTTTGCTTATCTGATGCTTTGAAGGTACGAATATTTGTATTAACCGCATTGCTATTCGTTCCTTTAAAGGTCGACCTGATAGAATAAACGGGTGCAAATGCTCTTGAGTAACCCTCATCATTTTGAGTGAATGTCAAATTAGTGACGAAAGATTGTCCAGTTGGGATTGCTTCTTCGTGGAATTCTGGCAAAAGTGTATCTTGTTTTTCGATATTAATCCCTTCAAGCATTGAGTCATATCCGTTATCCCATTGGAAAAGTTGCTGAGATGTGGCATTAATGACGGTATCTCCATTTGCTTGTTGATGAGAAAACAATGATCTCGTTGTATATTTATTTTTATCACCAAAACGATGAATATTTACTCGATAAGCATCTGAAAAATTAATTGAGGCACTTTGATTGGCAGCTCCTCTGGTATGCATTAAGGAATTACTAGTATCCGCCACCAAATCAAAAATGCCATTTTTCCCAATATTAATTTGAGCATTCCCATAAAAATAGATTGGTGAAAATCCATCTTCCATTTTGTCAGCAAAAAGTGAAAAACGCCCGTAATCCTCAACATCTATAGTAGCTCCAGCGTTCATCGCAATGATGGTCGCTTGATTATAGGCTCCTAGAACTTGTCCATTGGCACCTGTTTGGTAGATTTCTAACGCAGCACCATGCCCAATTTTAATCTTAGACTCTCTACTACGCATTAAAATTGCCCCACCTCTAGTAGCTTTG
>JAITWV010000066.1 GCA_031285105.1 Streptococcaceae bacterium
CTGGTATTTTTAGTATTCAAACCAGGCCAGTATCACTTGAGTTGGCGATGAAAAAAGAAACGACTTTAAAAAATATTGAGTTCGTTGTGCGAAATATTTACAAAACATTGAGAGGATAAGACTCAATGTTTTTTTGTTATTCATAATATTTTTATTGAAAAACGATAATAATTAATTTATAATCAATAAACAAAAGGAGAATGTTATGAGTATTATTATTAATTTAGACATCATGTTAGCCAAACGAAAAATGTCCGTTACCCAGCTTTCCCAAGAAGTCGGCATTACGATGGCAAATTTATCCATTTTAAAAACTGGAAAAGCCAAAGCCATTCGATTTTCTACACTCGAAGCGATTTGTAAGAGTTTAAATTGCCAGCCTGGAGATATTTTAGAATACATAAATGAAGAGGATATAAACAATGAAAAATAAATCAACTCTATTACTAAAACTAGCAATCATTGCTTTGAGTATTCCTGTAGTTATTGGATTAGGCCTGATTACCTATAGCTTAATTGACAATCCTGTTCAAATAGCTGTTGCAAAAATGATTTATCCAATTGTTATTGGTCTGTTCGCATCAAGTATTCCTTATTTCATGGGTTTATTTCAAGCATTCAAATTATTACAATTAATAGAACAACACGAAGCATTTTCTGAAAAAGCGGTAATTAAACTAAAGAAAATTCGCAATTATGCCTTTGTTGTTTGTGGAATTTATTTGATTTTGCCTTATCCATTATATCAACTAGCTCAATTAGAAGATGCACCAGGTTTAATTATCATTGGCATGACCCCATTTTTCGTTTCTTTTTTAATTGCCATATTCGCTAGTCTTTTGGTAAAACTTTTGCAAGAAGCAGTGTTTATGAAAGAAGAGAATCGGTTGATGGTTTGATGATGTTTATATTTTGTTCTCTCAGCACGGTAATTTGTTCTTTCAACCGCTTTCATTTCGTTGTTGAAAATGGTAATCTAAATGTAAGAATTGGTAGTATATTCACCAGTGTAAATTTATGGTGGGGAAAATTACAAAAGTGGTGATACTACTTTCGAGATATTGTTGGACTTTGAATGTTTTGAATAGGGAGGGACAAATGGTTAATAAGAAGAAAATGTTTTTATTACTTGTTGTACTAGGTATAATGAGTTCTAGTTTATTAGTGTCGACAGTTTCAGCTCAAGAAATTGTAACACCGCTCGCGCTCGTGCAAGAAAATAATAAGGCAGTTAATGGTGCTAATGAAATGTTTCCACTAGAACTTGGAAATGGGGAAGTTTTAAATTTTTATACTCAAGAAGACAAAGATATGTATTTGAGTAGCAATAACCCGAAATTGCGTAGTGGCATTAGGACTAGAGAAAAGGAATTATCCAGTACAGTGTATAAAAACAGATTTATTGGGTATAATTCACTAACACCACATTGGTCATATGCTAGTTCATATACCATTTCAAGAAACAGGTCAATTTCATTTACAGCAAGTTATAGCTATGATGGTGTAACTTCTTCAATCACAACGCAAATCACAAATGGAGTTGCGGTTAACCTGCCTGCAGATGCTAGAAAATCTTCAAGGTTAGCAGCAAGAGCAGATGTCACAGTTGCTAAAATTCAAATGGAGTTTTACTATGGAACTACTGTAACAAACAGAATAAATGTATTAAGGACAAAATCAGTTAGAAATATCACTAATTACGTGGCATATAGGTAAAACATATGCTTATATCAGGAACTTTATGGTTGATTTTTTCTATTATTTTATTAGTGGTAAATATGTTTTATAACGAATTAATTACAGGTCAAAATAATTTGTGGATTTTATTCTTTTCCTTCCTTTCCTTTCTGATTGGAATTTTCTTTTACTATTTCATCTGGATAAATAAAAAGGATAAGTGATAAATGTAATATAAAAAAGAAGCAATTCCCTACCAAAAGGAAAATTGCTTCTTTTTAATTATCCATACTGCATTTCACTAATCTGAGAAGTATAATTAGCAAATTTGTTATAATTCATCTTAAACATCAATTCTAACGTCTTCGTTTGTCCAGCACGATTTTTAGCCAAAATTAACTCAGCAATCACATCGGTTTTATCTTCTTGTACGCCTTCATCTTCATCAGAATTGCGTTTGTAATAATCATCACGATACAAAAATGCCACAATATCCGCATCTTGCTCAATCGCTCCAGATTCACGTAAATCAGAAAGCATTGGTCGTTTATCATCACGTGATTCGACTGAACGTGATAACTGAGACAAAGCAACAACCGGACAACTTAATTCCATCGCCAGTTTTTTTAATTGACGAGAGATTTCAGAAATTTGTTGTTGGCGGTTTTCATTATTCCCTGACTCAATTAATTGCAAATAATCAATTACAATCAAACCAAGTCCATTGTTTTCTTGCCAAAGTTTGCGACATTTTGCGCGAATTTCATTGACTTTAATACCCGGTGTGTCATCAATGTGAATGTTAGCAAGTGACAATGAACCTGAGGCAAAAATCAACTTCTCCCATTCTTCTTCATTTAGCTTACCTGTTCTTAAATGTTGCGAGTCAATTAATCCTTCAGCACAAAGCATCCGGTTTACCAAGTCCGTTGCGGTCATCTCAAGTGAGAATAAAGCGACTGTTTCACTACTTTTAGTGCCAACATTTTGTGCAAAATTCAAAGCCAAAGCGGTTTTCCCCATCGCCGGACGAGCAGCAAGTACCATCAGTTGCCCAGGATGTAAGCCAGTAGTCACGCGGTCAAAGTCAATATAACCAGTCGCAAGTCCTGTAACCACATCAGATGAACCATAGTTTTTTTCGATGATTTGCAAACTATCAGTCACCACATCAGAAATTTTCTTGAATCCAGCTTTATTGGTCTTTTCGGTCACTTTTAAAATTAAATCTTCGGCTTGGGCAATGATATTATCCGTTTCATCATTTTCATCAAAAGCTAAACGAGCCGCATCACTTGTTGCTGAGATGAGTTTTCTTTTTAATGATTTTTCATAAACAATTTGTGCATAATAAGTAATATTGGCAGCCGTTGGAACAATTTCAGTTAGCTCAGAAAGATAGATAAATCCACCAGCTTCTTCTAATTTATTCGCACGTTCCAACTCTTCAGTCATGGTTAAGGCATCAATTGGCTGATTTTTGCCGTTCAACTTTTCCATCGCCTGAAAAATGACTTGATGTTGATAAGAATAAAAATCCTCAGAAGTCAAAAATTCCATTGCTTCAATCAAACGATCGCTTTCTAAAAAGACACTTCCTAAGACCGCTTTTTCAGCATTGGTATCATTTGGAGGGATTCGATTAATTATTTCAGACATAACATTCCCCTTTTTTCTTGATAAATTAATTATACGTGCTAAGTGAAGAAATACAAGAAGAATAATTACAAGTTTGTTACATATTAAACTTGTTAATTTTTTAGTATTAAAGTTTGTTATAATTAATAATATAATAATGAAAGGGTTTACATGACATGAAGGTAATGGAAGAATGGAGTGAAAAAATCGCTCATCATATTACAGAAGTTCCGCAATACGTTTTAGAAAATCCCAAATTTTATAAATTAACTGAAATTATTAAAAAAGGAGAACCGGTTTTTACCAATGATTACGAGCGAGCGATTACGCAGCCTAATTTTGAAAACCTCTCTCAAACCATCGTTCAAGAATTAGAAAATCAGCTAGATTATGGACCGTGGTCAAGGCCGATAAGTGGTTATGCACCAATTGATTTAATTGAAAAAAAAGCCGCCAAACAAATTGAAGATAAAGTTGAATATTTTTACGGACAAAAACATCGACCACTTGCGGCAATCAATTTAAAAATCCATTATGTTGAACCGATTGACCCTAATTTAGATATTTTTACCGTTGAAGCACTTGAATTTGTGCCAATTCCTGCCAAAGCGTTTGCCTTAAAACATAAAGAAATACACTTAAAGCCAGCTGGGGCAACTCAAAACAAACAAATGGCTTTTCCAAGTGAAGAAAAAATACCAGCAATTGCCACCAAAACAAAAAATATCCGCGCCATTCCCTCACTTGAAAATGAAGGTGAGTATGAAATCGAATATGCTTATGAATGGAGCATTGAAGTTAAGTACCCTTATTCACGTGTCTTTGATTATGAAATTCACACACCACAATACATCAAACGAGAAGTTACACCAAAGAAAATATTTGTTACCCATAATTTATATAGTTTCCGCCATGATAATTATGAGTATCATTGGGTAGAAAAAGAGAGTTTTAGTCATGTTTAAGTCAAAAATATCACTATTGGTTTGTACCGATTCGCTTATTTATTGCAATAGACGTGCTTTAGTTGTATTATCAACAAAAGAATGCTACGAAAATAAATTGCGGACAGTACGCATCTAGGGGAGGATGAATATGTTATATCTATTTACAGTTCCAAGTTGTACTAGCTGTCGAAAGGCTAGGTCGTGGTTAGATGCGCATAATATCAAGTATGTTGAAAGAAATATGCTCAAAGATTGTTTGTCTGCAGATGAGTTGAAAAATATCTTATCATTAACAGAAGAAGGAACAACCGATTTAATTTCAACACGTTCAAAAGCCTATCAACAATTAGATATAGATTTAGATGAATTATCTGTTTTAGAATTATTGAAAGTGTTAGAAGACAATCCAGGTTTATTACGTCGCCCAATTTTAATGGATCCAAAAAGAATGCAAATTGGCTTTAATGAAGCTGAAATTCGTTGTTTCTTACCACGAGAAGTTCGAAAAATGGAACTTCGCAATGCCCAAATGATGTCTGGTTTTTAAGCAAAATAAAGAGTATTTCAAAAGTTATTCACTTGAAATACTCTTTTTTGCATCTAAAATTATTCCCAACCAAACATCCCATCACCACTAAGGACATCGCTATATTCAGCCTTTTTATCAAATTGTGATTTCGCATAAGGGCAAAGTGGTAAAATCATCAATCCTTTTTCACGAGCTACTTGAACACCTTGTTTCACCAATTCCTGAGCTAGACCTTGCCCTTGAAAACGCGCTTCAACATGTGTATGAACAATAATCATCGTATCCCCACGAAGCATCCAGACCATTTCACCAGCCTCTTGTCCTTTGTCGTCATAAAGAGCAATACGGCTATCTTCTGCTACAAATTTCATTCTTCATTGTCCTTTCCGGGTTCAATCGAGCAACAATGAGTAAAATTTTCAAAAATGAGAGCCCTCGCAAGCGAAGTGCTTCATTTTTGAGAAATTTTATCATTGTTAAACGCTCGTTTCACCACTAATCTTTTCTGATATACTTCAACGCACCACTTGGGCAACGATTTAACACTTCGATTACTTGATCAACTTGCCCATTATCAGGAATAATCCAAGGTCTACGTCCAACTTCAAACACATCACGATTACCACGCACACACTCACCCGCATGGGTACAAGTTTTGATGTTGTAGTAGATATCAATTGGTTGCTCCGTCCCTTTGTACGCACGATAGCCATTTTCCTTTAGTAGTTCATCAGTTACCGTTTCGCCATTAAATTTATTTGCGTCCATTGAAAAATCCTCCTTGTTATTAATGTAATTAATTCTAGCAATATTTGATTTTTTGTACAAATGATAGCCCCTTAATCGGCATCTTCCCAACCCATTTCCTCAGTTGAAACGTATAAGTCTTGATATTCTTGTTTTTTGTCAAATTCACTAGCCGCAAAAGGACAAAAAGGATGCACACGCCAATGATTCTTACGTGCAATTTCAATTCCTTTCGCCACTAATTTTTCAGCCAATTGTTGCCTGCGAAAATTTGGATAAACATATGTGTGATCAATTATCATGATATCGTCTTGCATTAACCACGCCAACTCACCCATATCTTCTTTTGTATCACTAACCAATAATAATCGCCCGTCGCTTTCAATGAAATTCATGCGTCTACTCCTTTTGCTTTGATAATTTTATAGTATCAAGCTTTGATTTTTTGAGCAAATATAAGTACTTTTTGGCGTAGGTTTTATAATTAGCCCGAACACATTAAAATAATTTCTTTGACACACATCCAAAAATCATGCTATAGTAAATATATTAAAAAAGAAAAGAGGGGCTCATAAACATGGATATGTAAACCAATAATTGTAAGAAAACACGCACACCCTTTGTACTATCAAGGGATAAGTGTATCGTTTTCTCAAATTGGCTTACATATAGATGTTTATGGGTCTTTTTGTGCACTCATAAATGAAAAGTCCGTTTGAGAAAGAAACTAACGGAGGATTTTATGGCAAATATTAAAATAGAAAATCTAACTTTCGGTTATGATAATCAAGAAAAATTATTGTTTAATCAAGCAAATTTAAACGTTGATACCAGTTGGAAATTAGGCTTAATCGGCAGAAATGGTCGAGGAAAAACAACGCTTTTAAAGATTTTACAAGATAAATTGCATTATGCAGGCAAAATCACACATCAATTGACCTTTGTTTATTTTCCGCAAAAGGTCATAGATAAATCACAGCTGACTTATTATGTCTTAAAGGAAATAGTCGATTTTGAAGATTGGAAACTAGAACGTGAGTTGAATTTACTTAATCTGAGTCCAGATATTTTATGGCGAGCGTTTGATTTATTATCAGGTGGGGAGCAAACGAAAGTATTATTGAGCCTTTTATTTTTAGATGAGCAAAATTTCCCTTTAATTGATGAACCGACCAATCACTTGGATATTCTAGGACGAAAGCAAGTCGCTGATTATCTTCGTCGTAAAAAGCAAGGATTTATCGTCGTTTCTCATGACCGCGCGTTTGTGGATGAGGTAAGTGATCATATTTTATCCATTGAACGTGGTGGCTTGGTGTTGTATCAAGGGAATTTTTCGACCTATGAAGAGCAAAAGAAACGGCGTGACGAATTTGAATTAGCGCAAAATGAAAAATTAAAAGGTTCGATTAGTCGCCTTAAAAAAACCGCTTTTGAAAAGAAACAATGGTCTGACAAAATTGAAAAATCAAAATACAACGACCCCAAAGTCAAAGGGACCGCTTCATCAGGTATAGCAGACCGTGGATTTATCGGGGCTAAAGCTGCTAAAATGATGAAACGCTCTAAAAATATCGAACGTCGGATGGATGAGCAAATTGAAGAAAAAGAAGGGCTGTTAAAAAATCTCGAAAAAATTGACCCGCTATCGATGAATTATCAGGCAACACATCATAAATTATTGATGAAAGTAGAAGAATTAACTCTTTCATTTGACGAAAAAGCCCTTTTCCAACCTGTTTCCTTTGAAGTACGAAGCGGAAGAATTGTTGCAATTGCAGGTGCCAACGGTTCAGGAAAGTCATCAATGGTGAAATTCTTATTGGATAAGTTTGTTGGTAAGGCAAATGGAAACTATACCCATTCAAATCATTTGAACATCAGTTATGTTCGGCAAAATTATGCGGATAATAAAGGAACATTAAGTGAATTTGCACAACAAAATGGCTTAGATTTTTCAGAATTTCTCAATAATCTAAGAAAATTAGGCATGGAACGAGTGGTTTTTCAAAATCGAATTGAAAATATGAGCATGGGGCAGCGCAAAAAGGTAGAACTTGCCAAATCACTTTCACAACCAGCTGAGTTATATATTTGGGACGAGCCATTGAATTATTTGGATGTCTTTAATCATGAACAATTGGAAGAATTGATTTTGAATGTGAAACCTGCGATGATTTTGATTGAACATGACCAGCATTTTTTGGAAAAGATTGCAGATGAAGTGATTGAGTTGTCTTAAAGAATAGATGGTTTTTCGCTGTTCGTGTTATTTTATCTTGGTTCATTTTGATTTGATTTTAAAATAGACTAGATTTTCATAAATTTAGTCTATTTTTGTTGAAATCTAGTCTAAAATTTTGTAAATCTAGTCTATTTTTATAATCAGTGAACTTTGTTGATTTATTAGGCTTTATAACATGAAAAATTTGGATATGTGAATGTTATTTTATTATTGAAGTATCATTTAAAACAGAATTGAACAAACGAACGATAAATTTCTTTGGCTTATTTAGCGAATCGTGTTGGCTTGTTACAACTTTCTCTTTAGTACATCGTAAGTGATTTTAGATTGTAAAAAAAGAAGTTTGTGAATTATTAACTGCGAATTTTCGGCTGGCTTGG
>JAITWV010000291.1 GCA_031285105.1 Streptococcaceae bacterium
AAGTTATATTTAAAGCGATTTTAGTTGATTATATATAGACGTGATAGGAGTACAACCGAGAAAAGAGGGATTAAATGGAAGGTAACGATTTTCTACATAATCAAAAAGAAGCACAAGAAAATTTGAGCGATTTATTAGAATTAGTAAAAGCGTTAAATTGGAGCATTGCCCCAACCACAAATAGAACACAACTAGAAAAACAGTTGAATAATTGCCATGTTGTCAAGATGCGACAATATAATAATGGGAGTAAATATTATGAATTAGAAGTAATGAAAAAAGATGTGGAAAATAAGACGATGAAAGTACCTTCTTATACTTCATTTAATGGCTTACACACAGTAAGCATTTATTATGGAGGTATTCAATTTAAAGAAGATAAGGCTGAAACTAGTGAGAAGAATGTGCCAGTGATGATCAAATTCATTATTGATTTTCTTCATGGAGAATTTACATTTTTCAATAATCATCTATACAAAGTTTCAGGCAAGCAATTTAAAAAAATGAATGAGAACGACCTTAAAGAGCATTATGAGAGTGGTAATAAAGAAGGGGGCTTTACGGTCAAAATCGAGTTACTCAAGTGGATAAGCAATCAATTAGATATCCCACCAGTGAAAAAGATGATGCCCTATCAAATCGCTTGTAAAGATTTTATTATTGATCTTAAAAAGCGTGAGATTTTACACCAACCACCAAACGAAAAAGAAACCTATTTTAAATATTTTGATGAAGTTTATAAAGAAGTCAAAGAACAAGAGAAAATATATCATGAATATCTTGAAATGGTTATTAATGATGGTAGAAGTCTTCACAACGCAAGGTTACAGCCTATTTATATGCTATTGGTTGCTTGTGGATTTGAGGGAAAAGATAGTTTTTTCATTAGCAAGTCTGGAGTGAGAACGGGTAAAGGACTCAGACATAAAATAATGAAGTCAGTTTTCACTCATGGAGAAATTGAGCTTGATAATTTGATGGCATCCGGTATCACTAGAGAAAATGCAATTTCCAATCTTGACGGTCTAGAGTTTATTGTTGCTACTGAACAAGGAGAGATAACCCCTATTCATGAGACAGTCTTGAAAAAAATAGCGACTGAGCGAACTTTTCCAGGTGCAAGGCGGATACAAGGTAATGCTTTTGATGCTTATGTGCCAGGGATATTAAGTATTGATACAAATAAAACGGTAGCATTATCAAGAGAAATGGACAGTAGAGCAAGAAATATTGCTTTCAAAGACAGACCAAAATACGAAAGTGATATACAGAGAAAAAATATATTCAATACTTACTGGGAATCTTTTACTATAAATAATGGAGAAAAAGCAAAGGCATCATCAGGGCTAGGGATGATTATAAACAGTTTTGAATATTTGAAAACATGTAATAACCAGTTTAATTTTTATAAAGTTGAGTTTGATAATTCTAATAGTTTGAATTTGGATGATTTTCAAATGAAAGTAATTGATCTATTTTCAAAAAAAGAAAATCGAGTTGGTGGAGGAATCTTTCTTATTTATGAAAACTTCCCAGAACTTAAAGAACTAAATAAACAAACATATCAAGGAGTCAAAAAAGCTGATAAAAGAGCCGAAGCCATGGAACAAATAGGGGTTAGTTTTAAAAAGCAATGGGTAAATAAAGAATACGGCGGCAAATTGTCTTTTAAAATTGAAAGCCCAGAGCGGTTAAATAAATGTAAGAATTCACACTTAAAAGATGTGCCTAGCAGTGAATATTTGTAACATTCCCATAAAATACCAAAACAATTCCTATTATAAACGTTGATATAATAGTATTATTCCAACTATTCCCATTATTCCCATTCTATATAAGGTTTAAAAATACCTATGTCTCATGATATGAGAAGTGTGTTTTTTATCTATTTAAGATGCAAAATGGGAATTGGGAATGAAAACACACATAAAAGCTTTTATATCAACGTTTATAACGGTTTTTGAATTTGGGTAGAAATGGGAATAATTCCCAAACTTAAAGAACTAAATAAACAAACGTATCAAGGAAAATCAAAAGTAGATGATAGAGTAAAATTTGTATGGAGCTTATGGCGATGAATTAAAAGAGTTTTTATAGTTTTTATTAAGGACTGTCGTATTTAGGGCTGTCGTCCAGAGTGCAGCTAACTATAATGAACTTGAACTATAATGAACGATTAACTGCCAAAAGTCTTTGGCAGTGTGTCATCATCAAATATTTAAAACAATGAGCAGCAGCGCAATGAAATACTTGAGTCAATCGCTGATAGTTTAAAAAAATAAGGAAGTGACAAGCAATACCAAATATAAGCCAAAACTGAACGATAAAATGATTTTCTAGGAGGTATTTATGAACACATCAGGATATTGTCCTATTTTAGCCAGTCAGTATTTAGAAAGTTTGGAAGTATTGCAGCAAGCCAAAACAAAATTACAACACGCATCGCCATGCAAGGACACAAAGGACAAGTTAAAAGTCATCAATTCCATGCTTGATAGCACAAGATACGCTTACGAGTGGCTTGTCGATTGTCGAGAGCCGGGCAACCGAAGGGAGATAACACAAATGAGTTATGAGCAACGGACAATTTACATAGGTGATTTGGATGTTTTAGCGTTCTTGGGTGGTGGGAAGTGCGATACTTATGCTCATGATGAGGAGGATGATTTTCAATCTTTGGCACTGAAAGAGGCTCAAAGGGTCATTGATACGTTCCCTCCAAAGATGAAAGAGTGTTTTCTTCTTCATAAGGTTGAGGGGCATACTATCGCAAAGACAGCCGAATTATTAGGCATTAACAAGGGTACAATGAAAACACAAGTATTTAGAGCCTATGGAAAGATACACAATCAATTAGCAAAACTAGCGATGCACCAGAAAGGAAAAAGAGGATGAAAAAAACAATTGAAATCAAGCTAAATGAGAAAATAGTCTATGTAAATGAACTCAAGGGGTTTGAAGATATTGCTTTGACGATACGTAATGGAAAACTGCTCCATGTTAAAACAACCACCAATGAAAAGGTAGAAAAGTAATAAAATCTATGATAAAATTAATTTGTTCTAATTAATTCCATCTAAAATTTAGCAAGAACATAGCCAAATAAGCTGACTAGAAAACTAGAGGCACAATGAGAGATTTCCTTCTTTCGTTGTGCCTTTTTTCTAGCTTAAAAACAAAGGAGAAAAAAATATGACAATTGCAGCAATCAAAAAAAGCGTACCAGAAACTATTGAGGCACTTTCTAAACTAGAAACCATTTATTTACTCCAGCACAAAAAAGCAATGGAATCACCGTACAACGAGGTAAGACTTGGCGTATCTCAAAAGGCTAGAAACGCTTTTAAAAAAGAGAAAGCAAAGTTAATTGAAGAATTAGAAACGAAGTACAACTCTTTATTTGATGGCTTGCGTGAGACAATCAAAGGACAATTCACCGCTACACTTGCACCAGAAGAAAGCCAAACCCTTCAATTGTGGTTAATGGCTGAGACAATTAGCGAGGATGAAATAAACGCTTTGTATGAAACGCACGTAAGTAACCCATTTGCAATGAAATTGATTATCCAATTAGCGAAGAAACACGGCTTTAATACCGCTATCGAAGTATTAGAAAACTCACTAGATAATTTATTACATGAGATTAAACAAACCGAACTATTGCAACATACTATTTTTAAATGGATTTTAAGCGGTGCATTTTCTAATACCGCCTTGGATGAATCACAAAATACACAATCAAACAAAAAACAATATCTTGATGGCTTAGTTGACACGTTCAATCTTGCTTGTGATAAGTTAGATCGAAAATTGAACAAGAAAAAAGACGAACCAGAAGAAACATTCACGCAAAAGGATAT
>JAITWV010000302.1 GCA_031285105.1 Streptococcaceae bacterium
ATATCCTTTTATATCAACGTTGTGTTGAATTACGCCATTCAACAAACCCCCAATATGAACCCCTATATTTTGTGGATGCAGATAGCTTTCTATAGACGTGAATGCACAAACACCAAAATTAAAATTTTTTTAACGGACAAAATCTCATAACTCAAAAATTACAATTTAGCTCGTTCATACAAGCTTTAGCAACTGCTTCGGCAAAAGTACATGGAAGTGCGTTGCCGATAATGTTACAGACTCGATCCATGAATGGCGTATCAAAAATATAATTATCGGGAAAGGTCTGCAACTTCGCGGCTTCACGAACTGAAATTGTCCTGTTCTTTTGAGGATGGCCAAATCGCCCACGACTTAATGTTGTACATCCGCCGGTAATAGTAGGTGAAACATCATCCCAAATCATCCGGCCATATACATTTGGAAATCCTGAATAATCTCCTTGGTGACAATTTGGACGCAGATATTCCGGGATTGTTTTCCAGCTTTTTCCAGCTTTGGCGGCTCTCAATCTGGATTTGTTTACAGTATGAATATCTCTGACAACATTCCAACTGGCGGGTGGGAATGCTTGTTTTTTAGCTTCAGAGAGCGAGAGAGGTTCTTCCATTTCAAAGATCGTATCTCTGACTGTTTTCCAAGGCAACAATCCGTTTTCTTCATTTCGAGAATGGGTTGGATTAGGGAGAGAGATAGAAAAACGTAATCCAGCCAATAAAACAAGGCGGCGACGAAATTGTGGGACTCCGTAATCCGCAACTTGCAGGATAGCTAGTGTTGTATTATATCCCAATTGTTCAAGCTCCAAAAGCATCTTATCCAAAAGGGGTTTGCCACGACCTGCGAGGCCAGGAACATTTTCCATCATAACTGTCTTTGGCATAACCTCTGTAATCAATCGTAACATTTCAAACAACAAAACATTTCTTGGATCTTCTCGGTGATATTTTGCAGTAAGAGATGTAAATCCTTGGCAAGGTGGACAACCAGCAAGCAAGTCAAGAGTTCCATTTTCGGTTAAAGCAAGGAGATCGTTTCCTCGCAAATGTTTGATGTCTTGAATGAACAATTTGGTTTTGGGGTGATTTACACGATATGTCGAGGCTGCATGTGGCTCTATTTCAACAGCTCCAACCACATCAAAACCTGCTTTTTTTAACCCAACTGTAAGTCCGCCGCCCCCGCAAAACAAATCTATTGCTTTGGGATGGTTGTTATTGGACATAGTTTCATCTCTCTATTCAAAATCTTCGTATGTATCTAAAAACTCTTGGTGCGAGCATTCTGTTCTTGCCCAGAAACTAGACCAATTGATGTAGGTAATAGTTGCGTCGGCAATGTATTTTTCATAAGCCGTTTTGTGAACTCCATTTAAAGATATATTGTCGCATATTAGCGTTATATGAAACCCTTCCGACACAGCCTCACAAATCACTTTATTGCCAGCATCTGCGAAAAATTCCAAGAATTGATCTATATAAGTTTGTATACGCTCAAATTCATTATTCTCTATTCCGTGATTTGGTCGTTTAATTTCGACAATCTGGACTTTATTGTTTTGTTCAAAAAATATAAAATCTGGACGTACATTTTCTTTATCAAAAGAAATGAAGCAAGTTTGTTCGTTTCTTTTTTGAAAATATTTTTGGAATTCCTCGGCAAATGTCTTCAACCATCTATTTGCCGTAATAAGTCTCCATTGCGGGTTGATTAACCAAGGAGCTTCCTTGATTAGGTTTTGAAGCTCTTTTTCTTCCAACTCAGGGGTATCTTTGAGATTTTTTAGTTTTTTAATGATTTTCAGCCTCTGTTCTATCTGCCTACCGAGTGTGACAAGTTCCGCAAGTTTGGCTGACTTTAAAATAGTATTAACGACGCGAAGTGGTGGAATATCCGTATCCGCAGCACGTCTAAGTTCTTCGTCAAGCGTTCGAATAGGGGCTAAGACTAAGCTCAACTGCAATAAATCATTGATGGCATCAGGGTCTTCAAGTTCGTCTCCGCGTAGTGATTTTCCGAGCATTTTTGCGATGTTTTTCGCCTCTTCTCGAATATGACTTTGACTTTCTTTTGGAAATTTTTCTTTAACAACTTCCTCAACATTGGCTTTTTCAAAAAATTGTTCAGCCATGCTTTTACGCATAGGGTCTCTAGTCAAGCGCCCAATATATTCGACTACATCTTGCCCCCACTTTTGAAATACCGTTCCTAATTCGTGCGACCACAAGATGTCTCGCCGATCTGTTTGTATCAAGTCCTCGTCTTCATCAAGCCAATCAGCATGTATCTCTCCAACAAGATAACTCCTGACGCTATGTTCACCGGTAAAACCTGCCTTTCTATTAAAAATATTTGTTTGTGAAGCAAATTTTCCACGACAATATATTCTTATTCCCGACATCAAGTCGTCTTTGTATGGCGTACTTGAATATCCAATCCAACCTTGGATTGGATAAAACTTGCCTTCATATTCAAACCCACATGTCAAAGTTTCAGAAGTTGTTGTACCCGCAGGGTATTTAACTGAATACGGTGATGAATTATTACAAACCGTAGTAGGGCGAGGACCTTCAAATATGATTTTTGTCGAACCAAGAGTGTCGATTTCAAATGCACCGACAATAACAGATTTGTCTGGAGCATCGTCTGTTTTGTCAGTATCAATTAGTTGTATTTTCCAGTTCTCTGATTTTATACCAAATCTTTGTGCAAGTTGCCTTGAAAGATCTTCAATTTTACCGATTTTTCGATATTCGAAATCTCGCAAGATAATTTTGGTGTACGAGCGATCAGACAAAGTGTTGTCGGAGTAACAAACCGACGGTTTATAATCTTCGTCTGTATGTTTCATAATCTCTTTTTTTTCGAGGATAATATGAGCCGTAAGGTAGCCTTCTTCTTGATTTCTTTTTATTTTTTCTCCTCCCGCGCTAATTACTTCAATGACACCACAGATCCCGAAAGGAGCCAATTTACCTATTCCCTTTCTTCCCATTACCTTACGTCCGAATTTTGAAGAAACATCACCTCTTTTCTCATCGTTTCGACGTTCCTTACCTACAAAGAGAAAATAATCTTGAACCTCTTGCGGTGTCATTCCAGTACCGTTGTCTTCAACAATAATTTCGCATCCCTTAGAAGCAATGATTCCACCCGATTTAGTAGCAAGATATTGCCCCATTGGGGTTTGGACAATAACTTCTGTAGCGTCCGCATCATAACTGTTGGAAATCAATTCAGCAATTACGGCATAGACGCGATCATAGAGTTTTACACCTAGTACATCGTTTCATCAAAACAATGACCGTTGCATTATCTCTATGTTGTTGATAATTCAGATGAAACAT
>JAITWV010000348.1 GCA_031285105.1 Streptococcaceae bacterium
GACCAATTATATTATTTATACATCTGGTACAACGGGTGTTCCAAAAGGTGTTGAGGTAGGACATGATTCCTTGCTTTCGTTTACCAATTGGATGGATAATGATTTTATGCAAATTGAAAATAATCAAATTTTGTCACAAGCCTTATATAGCTTTGACTTATCTATCTTCAGTCTGTTTCCATCATTAACGCAAGGTGGGACGTTGGTTACATTGAGTCGTGAAGAAGTGACGAATTTTAAACATTTATTTGAACGATTAAACTCAAAACCAATCAATACTTGGATTTCAACTCCATCTTTTGTTGATATTTGCTTACTTGACCCATCTTTTATCCAAGAAAGACATCCTGAAATGGTACAATTCATTTTTTGTGGAGAAGAATTAACGCATAAAACGGCCGAAAAATTATTGGCTAAATTCCCAGATGCGGTCGTGTACAATACTTACGGACCAACTGAGGCAACTGGTGCGATTTCGGTTGTTGCAATTACCAAAGAAATATTGGACAACTATCAAAGATTACCAATCGGCAAACCCAAACCAGGTGTTGAAATTCAAATAATGGATGGAGAAATTATCATCATTGGCGATTCAGTGGCAAAAGATTATTTTGAAAATCCTGAAAAAACCCAACAATCTTTCTTTTATGTTGATGGAAAACACGCCTATCATACAGGAGATGCGGGGTTTATTGATGAAAATGGTTTACTTAATTACAAAGGGAGAATTGATTTTCAGGTGAAGTTTAATGGCTTTAGAATAGAATTACAAGATATTGAAGCCAATTTACTAGAAATCAAAGAAGTTCAAAAAGCGGTTGTTTTACCAAAATATAATGCAGACTTTAAAGTTACAGCTTTGATTGCAGCACTTGTTGTTGATATTGAAAATCCAAATCGAGAGACAACGAAATATTTGAAAAAAGAACTAAGTAAAAAAATCATGGACTATATGATGCCTACAAGATTTGTCTACGTTGATGATTTTCCACTGAATCAAAATGGAAAAGTGGACCGAAAATTATTAACAGAACAATTATTAGGAGGAAAGTAGTATGCAGCCGTATGCAACACCTTTTTACTTTCTGATTTTAGGTATTGCATTAATTCCTTTAATCATCGCTCAAAGTTATAAGAAAAAATTCTTATTTTATCAGCTTTTACTGACCATCGCTTTTCTTTATTTAACTTTTGGTGGCACACTTTCTATTTATGCCCTGATTGGTTTTGGTGTTTTTCAAACAAGTTTGGTAAAATTTTACAGCCTGTATCGCAAAAAGAACAATCACACATTTGTCTTTATTTTATCCATACTGTTGTCGATTGCTCCATTAACAATTGTCAAAATTACGCCGTTTATCAATCCAACCCAGCCAAGTTCCATTTTAGGCTTTTTGGGTATTTCGTATATCACCTTTAAGTCTGTAGCGGTCATTTTAGAAATTCGAGATGGGCTAATTAAAGAAATTCCAATCAAAGAATTTGTCTATTTTCTTTATTTCTTTCCAACAATCTCAAGTGGGCCAATCGATCGATTTCGACGCTTTCAAAAGGAATTAAAAGCACCAACACCCAAAAATTATTCTGAAATGGTCGGAAAAGCGATTTTCTACATTTTCATCGGATTTTTGTATAATTTTATCATCGCTCATTATTTGTCAGAGTACTTTTTACACCCAGTAGCAATTATTGCCGTGAAACAACCAAGTTTTCTTTATATGATGTTAAGCATGTATGGCTACGGTTTGTATTTGTTCTTTGATTTTGCTGGTTATTCTTTGTTTGCTATCGGGATAAGTTATTTGATGGGTTACGATTTACCGAAGAATTTCCACTTGCCATTTTTATCAAAAAACATCAAGGAATTTTGGAATCGTTGGCATATGACTTTATCTTTTTGGTTTAGAGATTATGTTTATATGCGCATGGTCAAATTTGTCATTAAGAAAAAATGGACCAAAAATCGCGCGCTTGTTTCCAATTTATCCTATATCGCTCTTTTTGGTTTGATGGGGATATGGCATGGTTTGACTTGGTATTACATCGCTTATGGTTTTTATCATGCTTTCTTGATGATTGGGTATGATACATGGCTACTATTTAAGAAAAAACACAAAATTAAAATTCCAGATAACAAAATAACTCAAGCAATTGGTGTCTTGATTACCATCCAATTTGTCTTTCTTGGCTTTTTGATCTTTTCTGGTATTTTAGATATGGCGATACGTTTTGCACAGAACCCGGTAACAAGTAATTTGCCGAATTTTTAAAGAATGAATAAAAAATAGATAGAAGATAAAGGAGAAATGAACATGGACGAAAAAGTATATGCAATTATCGAAGAAATTACAGGGGACGATGCCTTTCAAACGGATTTAGACATGGATTTATTTGAAGAAGGATTACTTGATTCAATGGGTGCGATGATGTTGATTGTTGAACTAGAAGAAGCTTTTGAAGTGAACCTTCCGCCTAGTGAGATGGACCGTGATGATTGGAACACTGCACGAAAAATTGCCAAGCGAATTGAGGAAAAGGTGAATGAAAAAGCATAAAGTTTTAAAGGAAGCATTGCCTTTATTAATCGCTTTGTTTTTTGTCGGCTTTTTATTATTTTCGCCATTTAATATTGGGATAAATTTTTCAAAAACGCAATTGCAACAATTTGCCCAAAATCCAGGTTCTTTACAGAATTTCACCAGTTTTTCGGTTAGACAGCAGTTGTTTTCACAAAAGGATTTCTTACCAATTTTAGGCTCAAGTGAATTAGAACATTTAGATCCATTTCACCCAAGCCCATTTTTCATGAAATATGATAAGGAAACGACACCTTTATTGGTAGGAATGCCTGGAACACATCCGATTACGCATTATTTTTATTTGTTGCCAATTCAAAATGAATTGAAAAATCGAAAAGTCGTGTTTATCATTAGCCCTCAGTGGTTTACTAAAAATGGCTTAGGAGTAGCAAACTTTCAAAATTTTGTTTCAACTAATGACCTTGACTACTGGATGAGTCACGCGAATTCAAGCGATTATGCAACACAACAAATGGCTAAAAGATTGTTAGGTTTTAAAGAAAAAAATGAAGATGTAGCCCTTAAAGATGCGCTAACTTCTTTATCAAAAGGCGAGAATATTTCTAAAAGAACAACGCTAAATTTAAACATTCAAACGAGTATGTGGAAGCAGCAAGACTTATTGTTTTCAAGAATTTATCAATGGCAGCAAAGCTTATTAGCAACTACACCATCATCAGCGATTAATATGGAGCAAAAGATAATAGACAATAGCTTATTACTGCCTCCTTCTTTAAATTTCAAGAAATTAGATCAGCAAGCATATGAACATGCAAAAGAAAATTCAACTTCGAATCCTTATCGGATAAGTGATAGTGCTTGGAATAAACTTATCAAACCGGTTTATGAAAAATCAGCCAATTCACAAAAAGATGTCAGCTATCTGCAAAGCCCAACTTATGCTGATTTTCAACAATTGCTGAATATTTTTGCCGCAAACAATGTCGATGTTCAATTTATCATCCAACCTGTGAACAATAAATGGATGAGCTATACCGGACTTTCAATGCAGATGCTGCAAACATTCAGTCAAAAAATCACTTATCAATTGCAATCACAAGGGTTTAACAATATTGTTGATTTCACTGATAAATATAATGAACCATTTTTTATTGGAGATACAACTCATTTAGGAAATCGCGGATGGGTGGCGGTGAATCAGCATATTATGGAATTTTTGAAAAAACCAAGCCCAGGAAATATTGATTTTAGGATAAATAATGAGAAGTTTTTGTCTCAAGAGTGGAAAATGAAGGATGCTGGGTTTTAAGTAATTCTCATGGGCTGAATTTTGTAACAATCTCACGTTCATATTGATACAAAACACCTCCATATTGTTACAATTTCTAGGTCAGATTGTAACAATATGGAGGTGTTTTTGTTACTATATTTTAGGAAAAAAGAGTAATCTGTAGTTATCTTTTTATAAACTACAATTTCTCTTTTTCCACAATCACCGCTTGAACCAATGAATTCAAGGCATAAAGCAACGAAATCGCTCGCCAATGAGTATTTGCCTCAAACACATGATTATCTGCATAATAAAGCGCCACATCACTTTGCGTACTCAAACGATTGGCGGTGTTTGAAGTAATCGAAACAATCGAAATATTCCTCAATTCCAAAATATCTAATGCCTCTTGATAATCCAAGCCCTCACCTTTTAAAGAAGCCAAAATTAAAACTGAGTCTTCTCCCATATTTGAAGCAGCCACTTTTAAGTCATCACTATTACGAATATTGGTGAAATGAATCCCATAAAGCATCATATCAGAAGCAAAATTGTCCACTAATTGTTTTTGTTTCCAACCTGTTCCATAGACATATCTTTCCTTTTTTTCAAGTAAGAGTTTGGCGGCATTTGGCAAATTTTGTTGATTGATTTTGTGGGTATATTTAATTTCGTTAATTGTTCCTTCAAGAAATTCTTCGGTTACATCACTAATAATTTTCTCAGTTTTTAAAGAATTGGTTACATGGTATTTAAAATCAGAATAGCCTTGAAAACCTAATTTGCGAACGAGTCGATATAAACTAGATGAAGATATGTAAATGCTGGTTGCTAATTCATTGATTGTGCTGTTAGGAATTACTTCGATGTTTTCAAGTAATAATTTAAAGATTTCTTTTTCACTTTTTGACATGCTTGTTGAATATTTTGAATAAAGATCTGAAAATAAATTATTCATTTTATTTCCTCACTATCTACTATTTTCTTTATTATAACAAACAAAAAAAGCTGTAACCATCAATTTCATTCCTTGTTTTCCCCACTTTCAAACTGATGTGAAAAATTTTTCAACTTTTGACTTCCTATTTCATTAAATGAAAAGTGGTTTCAAGATGAGTAAAACGTATTCATTTCTGAAAGTAAACATGTTTTAATATGGTTGTCGACAAGAACAACTATAAAAAATTATTTGGTTTCATTAGGAAGAAACAAGATGGAGATAAAAATCATGAAAAATATTATTACCGTTGCAGGTGCAGGTAGTGGCT
>JAITWV010000385.1 GCA_031285105.1 Streptococcaceae bacterium
TTGCAAACAGCACCTTATTTATTAACAATTATTGTCTTGGTCTTCTTCTTTGGAAAATCAGTGGCACCTAAAGCTGTTGGTAAAAACTATATCAAATCTAAATAATAAAAATTTAGAAAAAGGTGGGGGCGAATGTATTATTCCCACCTTTTTATAATTTTCATTTATAATTAAGCTATTAATGAAAGAAAGGAAGTCATTATAATGAAATTCAAACGTATTCACTTAGTCGTTACAGACTCAGTCGGAATTGGTGCAGCACCTGATGCGGACAAATTCTTCAACCATGATGTTGTAACGCATGAAGCTATTGATGATACAAAATCAGATACCATTGGACATATATCTGAAATTCGTGGTTTGAAAGTGCCACATTTAGAAAAATTAGGTTGGGGGAATATTCCTCGTGAAACACCGCTTAAAACAGTGAAAAAAGTCGACCAACCAAAAGCCTATGTCACCAAAATGGAAGAAGTATCCGTTGGTAAAGATACCATGACAGGACACTGGGAAATTATGGGGCTGAATTTACACGAGCCATTCCAAACATTCCCAGAAGGATTTCCGGAAGATTTATTAACTAAAATTGAAGAGTTTTCAGGTCGTAAAGTGATTCGTGGTGCCAACAAACCTTATTCAGGTACGGCGGTGATTGATGATTTTGCTCCAGAACAATTGGAAACTGGTGGCTTGATTATCTATACATCAGCGGACCCAGTGTTACAAATTGCTGCTCACGAAGAAGTTATCCCATTAGAAGAGCTTTACAAAATCTGTGAATACGTGCGTTCAATCACTCTTGAGCCTCCTTATATGATTGGTCGTATTATCGCTCGTCCATTTATCGGCGTTGAAGGAAAATTTGAGCGTACAGCCGGTCGTCATGACTATGCGTTAAGTCCATTTGGCGAAACGGTCTTAGAAAAACTTTACAATGCAGGAATTGACACGTATTCGGTTGGAAAAATTTCTGATATCTTTAATGAAGTCGGCGTGAAATATGATATGGGTCATAACTTAAATGATATGGACGGTGTCGATCGTTTACTCAAAGCAATGGCAAAAGAAGAATTCGTTGAAGGATTTTCATTTACCAACTTAGTCGACTTTGATGCAAAATATGGGCATCGTCGTGATATTGAAGGCTATGGTCAAGCAATTGAAGATTTTGATGCGCGTTTGCCTGAAATCCGTGACTTATTAAAAGAAGATGACTTATTAATGATTACATCAGATCACGGCAACGATCCAGCTTATCCAGGAACAGATCATACACGCGAATATATTCCATTGGTGATTTATTCTAAGAGCTTAAAAGAGCCAAAAGTATTACCAACCGGACATTTTTCAGACATCGCTGCAACAATTGCTGATAATTTTGGTATTGAAGGAACTGGCAATGGTGAAAGCTTCTTAGATTCATTAGTATAAAACGGAGGAAAGAACATTGGATTTACAAACAAAATTAAACGAAACAACAGGATTCTTAAAAGAAAAAGGGATTGGACAAGTAGACGTAGCTTTAATCTTAGGTTCAGGTTTAGGTGAATTAGCAGAAGAGATTAACACACCAGTCATTATTTCTTATGATGAAATTCCTCACTTCCCAATTTCAACAGTTGCAGGTCATGCTGGGCAGTTGGTTTATGGTGAATTATCAGGGAAAAAAGTTTTGGCGATGCAAGGCCGTTTCCATTTTTATGAAGGCAACACCATGGAAGTCGTTACTTATCCAGTGCGTGTCTTCTCAGCTTTAAACACGCCATCAATCATTGTAACGAATGCTGCTGGTGGGGTGAATGAAAGCTTTACACCGGGGGATTTGATGTTGATTACTGATCACATTAACTTCATGGGCACCAATCCATTAATTGGCCCTAATGATGATAAAATTGGACCACGTTTCCCTGATATGTCTCGTGCGTATGATGTGGAATACCAACAATTGGCACGTGAAACAGCTCGCTTTATGGATCTTAAATTACAAGAGGGTGTCTATATGGGCTTAACTGGACCGACTTATGAAACACCAGCCGAAATCCGTATGGCTCGTACAATTGGCGCGTCAGCAGTAGGTATGTCAACTGTTCCAGAAGTAATCGTGGGCGTTCATTCAGGTATGCGTGTCTTAGGAATCTCATGCATTACCAACATGGCAGCAGGTATGCAAGTATCACTAAATCACGAAGAAGTAGTAGAAACAACTGAGCGTGTGAAAGAAACATTTAAAGCATTAGTCAAAGAAATCTTGAAAGGAATGTAATTATGCCAACACCACATATTGAAGCACAAGTAGGAGAAATCGCAGATAAAATCTTGTTGCCAGGAGATCCATTGCGTGCAAAATTTATCGCCGAAAACTTTTTAGAAAACCCAGTATTATTTAACAATGTCCGTGGCATGTTAGGGTACACAGGCACTTATAAAGGTGAACGTGTATCCGTAATGGGAACAGGAATGGGACTTCCATCTATCTCCATTTACGCAAACGAATTAATCACAGAGTACGGCGTGAAAAAATTAATCCGCGTTGGTTCAGCAGGTTCGCTAGATGCCAATGTAAAAGTACGTGACATCGTTATCGCTCAAGCAGCAGCAACCACTTCACGTATTATCCGCAACGACTGGCCTGAATATGATGTGCCAATGACTGCGGACTTTGATTTGGTTTATAAAGCTTATAACATTGCCAAAGAAAATAACTTTGAGGCGCACGTAGCACCTGTTTTGTCTGCTGATTTGTTCTACAGTAACTTATTTGAAAAGAACTTAGAATTAGGAAAATTAGGTGTAGCAGCAGTAGAAATGGAAGCAGCAGCACTTTATTATTTAGGGATGAAACATGGCGTTCAGACTTTAGGAATTATGACAATTTCTGACTCATTAGTTACAGGGGAAGAAACAACCGCAGAAGAGCGTCAAAATACGTTTAAGGATATGATGTTGGTTGGTTTGGAAACATTGATAGCCTAAAAATTGGCTGTATACTAAATCGCGTGAGATGAGAAATTCCATGCGATTTTAGTATACAGTCGTTTTATCTTATCAAAAATCTTACTTTAAAATCGAATCTCCTACAAAAATTCCTTCATCTCTGCCAAAAACGCACGATGCCTAGGAAACATTTTCTTATACTTTTCATGCGTTTCTTTTTTCGCATGTTCCATTCCTAAAGATTCTTTCACTTCACCAAGAGCAATAACCAACAAAGCAACACCTGCATAATGTTTTCTAAATCCACCACCAACAATGGCTTTGGCTCTTTGCTCAATCGTTACTTCTAACCAATTTAATAAGTGATTTTTTTGCTCTTGTGATAAAGGATGTTCCACTTTCCAATTCATAAAAGCACGCTCAAAAGCAAAAGAGCCGTCTACACTTTGTGGCTTCTTATTCTCATCAAAATAATGATAAATTTTGTTATGGTTAAATTCGTACATGGAAGCTGTTTCACTTGCCAAACTTTTTGTTGCTTTTCCAAGTTCATTTCCTGAATAAAGGTGTAGCAAAAACTGATGTACTCCTTGATAAATATAATTACTACTCCAACCCAATGATTTCGGAGGATTATGGCTAATACTTAAAATGTAATCAAATTCTCCATGTAAAAACCGTAGATTATTTGCACTATCTGAGGACAAAACATTTTTTTCTAACTCTTTATTCCCAACCAAGCGATATTCATACATATTCTTGACAACTGTGAAATTCTCTTCAACTTGTCTGTATTCCTTCGGGAAATCTGCGTTCAAATAAAGTCGTAAATAATTTTCAGGTGTTGAATAAGAACGATACACCTCTTTTTGTGCAACTTGCATTTCTTTCATATTTGATAAATGAAAATTCGCCTGCGCAGTAATCAACGCAATTTTAGAACGCAATTGGATGTTAGGTTCTATTAACTCTAAGGCTTTTTGTCCAACAGTAGCAGCTCTTTGAAAATCAGTTGCTTTCATTAATTCCTCTAGTACTACCAGAAACAAGCTTGGATGAAGTAAAAAGTGACGTTCAGCCTCCAAAATCAATCGTTCTATACCAAACTTATACAAAATAGCCTCTTTGAGTAACTGTGCTGCCACATCTCCTGCTTCATACTCAAGGAATTCTATCCAGTCTTGCCAAAACTGCTCTTCACCGTCTAAAGGAATGTTCTCGGTTAAAAAAAGAGTTTCTACAGGAAAATCATCAAACAAGGTGGCGTTTCGTAGTTCATATAGCTTACTTATGCGTTTATTTTTTTCTGTTGTAATGTATGTTACGTATAACATTTGTTGTCGTATGTTATCTAGATTAATCTCTAATAATTCTTCATCAACTAATGATTCTAAACCCAAAGAGTTATCATCCCACTCAGTTTCAACACCTACTTGTATATTAACCAGTTTGTTCAAAAGTAAGTAAGCATTCTCATACTGTTTATCCCAAATAAAGTCTTGTGCTAAATCAGCTGTTTCTTCAAGAATTGGTATAATTTGTGAATTATCCTGATAAACTAGCTTTGGATCATCATCCCAAAAATCTCATGGTTTGTCATTATAATCGTAGTCTTCTTCTGCTTGGAGCATTCGTGTTTGATTTTCTACCTCTTCTAGTCCTTCTAAAAGTGATTTAAGTCTTTCCTTTAATGATTTCTTGCTCGCTTCATTTGATACCGGAACTTTTTGCCCATTTTGTAGGAGTTGTAGAGAATCTTCTTGAAAACGGATTGGTAATCTCCCAACAAATAGATTTAGGTGTTCTCTCACTTTTTGAATGTCTAATTGATTCAGTTCTTGATTGATTTTTCTTTTTACTTCTTGGTTGTCCATTTGTTCCTCTCATTTCTGTTGTTTTTAAGTTGTATTTTTGTACTTAGAATAGTTATCATACCTCTTCGTATTAATAAGTATAGCATTAAGCATAATGATTGGTTTAGGAATTTTGTCACCAGTTATTTTATCCTCAAGCAAACCTTTACAACTCCTATAAAAAATGGTAACTTAAATAATATAAAACGAAAAAACAATTAGAAAAGGAAGAAGAAATAATAATGAAAAGAGAAGCAATTTTAGTAAAATCAGATGAAACAATCAAATACCTGTTTTTAGTAGCACTTTGCCTTCTTTTAATGAGTATTTCTTTTGTTTTCAATCACCCAACCCAAATTATCGAAGGGTTACTTGCCATCCACACGGCACCAAGTATGCTTTTAACCGATTATATTGCCGTATCTTCAGTTGGTGCGACGTTATTTAATGTTGGCTTATTGACCTTAATAAGTGTTTTTATTGTCAAATATCAAAAAG
>JAITWV010000397.1 GCA_031285105.1 Streptococcaceae bacterium
CAATGCCTTCTCCCTTAAATATGCTCTAAAAGATAGCTAGATTGTTCAATTGCTTCAATAAGCTCTTTTTTCCCTAAAGATTTCAAGTTCTTGCCAAATTTTCCATAATTAACTAAAATGTAATTCGCAATCTGCGTAAAATCTTCCATTAATATTGAAAATTCAGAATTAGGTTTTATTCGGCTAGACTTAGCTTGTAATAATTCTAAAAGTAAGACTGTGTAGTTGGATAGCTTAAAATCTTTACCAAAAAAATACTCTGTATAGGATTTTCCATCTTTTTCTGGGTAAAAAAGTTCTGTATCAAAAGCATTCATGCAGATGTATAAATTCATTTAAGTTTGAAATTCCATTCAATTCATTTTCAGATATCATAAAACACCTTATAATTTGTAGCTTTTTTGATAATTTCATTCCTGATTTCAATGTTTTTAATTCATTTGTTCCAACCAAGACCGATGTTAAACGAATAGATTCTCGATTCAATTGATTATGGATATCTAGAAGCCAATTTAAGTGAGCCTCACGTAAAAATTGCGCTTCATCAATGAATAGTATAATATTATTTGACTTTTGTGAATGAGCCAACGTAACTAGAAAATTGATTAACCTAATTCTTTTTGAAGCACTTGTACCTACAGATGATAGTGGACAACTAATATTAAATAATAAATTCTCAAAAAATTCTTTTTCTTTATCAGTTGTATAATAATTACAAGAAATATCCATTAATAATACATTTGCATTGGAATGATTTTTAAATTCTTCCTTAATAAACTCGATGGCTGCTGTTTTTCCAACTTGCTAAACGAATAGCTGAAATTGATTTTTTGTTTGGCATCTCTTTTTCAACTAATTGTACATAACGAAAAAGACTTGAATAACCATTATCTCTAGAACTAAAAGGAAAACTCTCACGCAGGAAATTTAAGTGTAATGTTTTGAAATCCAACACATTCTTGCGATAGATATTTTTTGATTTTTTCAATGATTTATGTAAATCTTCTTTTATGCTTGGGCAAGATAAGAATAAAACATTTATTTTTGTTTCTTTCTCATTCAATCTTTCTTTTTTTCTTGAAATCTGTAATCATTGGCTTCATTGTCAAATTCCTAAAATAATTATTTTTAATCTATTTATAATTTATCTTAATTATATGTTTATCTCTATTTTTAAGGTTTTAAATATATGAAATTTGGGTGTACCGAAAACGATTTGAGTAAATTTCATAATTCGAGCCCTTGCTATAAAAATATTTTAGAGACACGAAAAAAAGGAACCTCTCCATATGTTACAATTTGGTTGTCTACTAAGACGCGTAACCTACGGAGGGATTCTCTATAAATATTAGATAACAACTAACGCTTTTGACTTTGATATTTTGAAACAACTTAAAGTTCATGTTCTAGAATTATGAATGGAACGAGTCAATGCTTATTTTAGACATTCCTATCAATTCATCAATTCAATGATACAAAGGATTAAAGCCAACCAGAACTTAAACTAAGTATGAAATTGATCCATTTTTTTATCAAAAATGTTAGAAAACATTTTCACCAAATATATACTCAAAATCCCAACTATTAACCCAATCAAGAAAATCAATACCCATTGAAAATCAAACTTCTTCACTGTTATACTTGCCTGTTTTGGCGAAATATCGGTTATTTTTAATGGTTGTGCAAAGAAATCATACAGCTGATTGGTATCTACTCCTTTTGTCCGCGTATTTGCTAACACTTTAGAAAAATTCGTTGTGTACTCTTTACTTGTCTTCAAATCCCCAGCTCCATCTAACATTAACTTATTCGTACCAGCTAAGATTTTTTGGGCATCTTGTTGAGTGGTTGTCGCACTTTTGACCAATGCCTGAAACGCACTTGAATTGTCTTCCACCGTTTTTGCGTTTGTACTAATTGTCTTCGTAGCTTGAGAAGTATTTTTGATAAGTGCACTCAATTGTCCATAAAGCGCATGTTCCTCATCAAAATAAAGGGCTGTTTCTTCTTTATTGTAAGTAGACCAAGGTTTTTGTGCAAGTTGTGTGGTTGAATTTTCTTTCCAACTGGTATAACTCGTTTCCATATTCGTCATCGTTTGTTCATACCAATGTTGAAGTGCTTGGATGTTTGATGAAAAATAATCTTCGGGTAGATTTTGATTCAGTGTATTCGCATCACTATCTAAAGAGTTAATTGTTCCATTTAATGTCAGGATAGCTTCGATAATTTTACGAATGTTTTCTTGCCCCATTGTTTGATAATTTGTAACATCTTGCGAACTTAGTCTAGCACTCAATAGTGTTAAATCCATATTGCCGTAAAGGTTGAACATCGAGCTCATGCTTGCGGTTTCAAATGCCTGTGAAGTTGTAGCTGTTAGTAAACTTGTATAATCACTCGTTGGTGCGGCATAAAGAGTTGTAATCATGCTCGCGCTCGTGTCTATTTTACTTAGAAGAGTGCTTAAATATTCAAATTTACTTCCACCCACATAACCATGATAGGTATAGAGCGTATCTTTTGGAAATAACCCGAAAGTTGCGGTTGATTTGGCAATTCTTGTCCCTGTTTTCTGATTCGTCCACGTTGTCGAATAGGTCATAGAAGTTTGTTCGCCCAAATTTACAGTAAGCTTAATCACATAAGTAATTGCTGATGTACTCGTATTAACTAGGGAAATACTATTGTTTGGATTTACCACAGCCCCGTTTCCTGAGATGGAATCAATTGTTACTGTTTGTGGGTAAACTGATGATTGATAAGTAGTCACAGCTGGAACGGTCCACTCCACTGTTTTTGAAACGGTCTGATTGGCTGGTGTATCAACTGCCGGAAAATCAGACAAAGCAAGTGTTCCTGTGTTTAAAGAATAAGCATTTGTATATTGTCCGATTAATTGTAATTTTTGTTCGTATTCCGCTTTTTTGGCTGGTGACAAAGAACCATTTTGGACCAATTCATCAAAGTGATAGTCGGTTGGATTGATGGACAATTGACTAATTTCACTTGCCAATTTGTTTAAATACCCACTGTTCGTTAGATTGTCTTTTCGGTCCAATGAGGTCGCTAGTTTATTTGCCAA
>JAITWV010000413.1 GCA_031285105.1 Streptococcaceae bacterium
ACACGTGTAACTTAATTCAAACTTAATTAAGATAGTAAATATAATATGGCAATTCAAAGAAAAATTTGAGAAAATAGAATTATAGTTTATTATGGAAAGAAGGAAGAAAGATGTTTTTCAAAAAGAAACCAAGAAAAGAAGCAACCAATCAATACGATATTCCCTTATCGCGCTTAAAACGAGTATCTGTGCGTGAATTAGTTCAAGTTGAAAGCTTACAATTTATGGCAACACACTTATATGATAAAGATTTAGAAACAGGAAAATTATACCCACCTCTTGAAATGCCTGGTGTGAATAGTTCAACGGATAAAACGATTTATGAAATTTTCAAACACAAACCAGAGCAAATTCAAGATACACCAATGAAAGTTCCAGCTCATTTATTGAAGGTGGCCAATGGATAAGATTACTTTTAGAAATGTGGAACAACAAGATTTAGCGACTCTTTGTGCGATTATCAAAGAAACTTGGGATTGTGATGAATTTATTAAGGATGAACAAGTGTTAAAGGCTGCTATACAAGTCTATTTAAATCAAGTTTTATTAGCGAGTTCTTATGGTAAAGTGGCGGTATTAGATGGCGAAGTGGTGGGTGTGATTTTTGCTTCTATAAAAGGAGAGGATTTAATTTATCGCTTGTTGGTTGAAAGTGAGATGGAAAATATTTTCGTCTTGATGAATGCCGATGAATCCGACAAAGCAAGTTTTATTGAATATATGTATAAGCTTGATTCAAGTTATGAAGAGTTAATTGTAAACCGCGCACAAGATTATGATGGCACACTTCAATTTTTAGCTCTTTCACCTAAAGCTCGTGGCAAAGGAGTTGGGAAATTACTTTGGCAGACATTACATACATATTTGAAAGAAAAAGAAATTGCCTCTATTTACGTTTATACAGATAACGGCTGCAATTTTGAATTTTATGATTATCAAGGATTTGCGCGTGTAGATACCAAAGAAGTGGTGATGAAGTTTGGCGATGAAGCTGAGAGTATGGAAATTTATCTTTATGATTTTCAGGTTTAATACATAGTAATTTAAAAGGAAGAACTAGATTTTCACCTAGATCTTCCTTTTTTTACGATAATATTCTTCTTGCATAGCTGTCCATTTTTATACGTTGTAATGCCAATTGTTATCTTCATTATAAATCATCAGTTTACTCATCCCACCATCAATTGTAACATTTTCTCCAGTTATAAAACTACTTTTCTCACTGGCTAAGAATAAAACCATTTGGGCAATATCATCAGGAGAACCAACGCGACCTACTGGATGTTGAAGTTTGTCTTGATTCGAATGAATTGGGTTATCACTAACATCAATCCATCCAGGAGCTATTGAATTTACCCGTGCAATGCCAGAAAGAGAAATTGCCAAAGAATGTGTCAAAGCAGCAATTCCACCTTTAGAAGCAGAATAACTTTCCGTATCAGCTTGTGATTGAAAAGCGCGAGTGGAAGTCATGTTAATAATTGAAGCATTTGGAGCTAGTAAATTATTCTTCTTTAGTAAACTCGTTAAATAATATGGAGCAATCACATTCACTTTTTGCACATATTCAAAATCCTCATACGAACAATCCGAAAGCAATCCTTTTTTACTTAAAGCAGCATTATTAACTAAAACATCAATGGGTTTATCTAGGCTTTTCACAAAGTTTTCGAGCGTTTCTTTTTGCGCCAAATCTCCTGAGAAGAAATGAACGGCTTTGTTATCGAGCGTTTCAACTTGATCAATGACATAAACAATCGCCTCTTCTTCAAGAAAACGTTCAACAATTTTTTTACCAATGCCATTTGCTCCACCTGTAACAATAATGCATTTATTTTTAAAACTCATCCAAGCACTCTCCTTAACGATAATATGGTTTGTTTCAAAGTAAAAGTGATAATATCATAAATATTCTTTTAAAAGTGTATCTGTTTTAATATCATTATATCATTTAACTACACGAAATCTCATAGTAATCTTAATGTGATTAAGTTAACTTAAATTAAAAATGATTTTGCTAGTAAATGGTGAAAAATGTTGTAAAATAACCAAGTAAAAAATAAATATTTGGAGAAAAAGATGATTATCCCTTTAGCTAGTGTTTTTGGAATTTTTAACGATATGATTACCAACTTCCTTAATGTACCAGGAAGTGAAATTTGGGTTTATGTTTTATTAGGAACAATTATTTTTGTGGAAACAGGATTGGTCTTCTTTCCGTTTTTACCAGGAGATTCGATTTTGTTTTTTGTCGGCTCAATGACAGCTATGCACCCGAAACAATTGTCGATGGTGACATTAGTAGTAAGTTTAACGATTTTGGCATTTTTAGCTAATTTGTTAAACTATGAAATTGGTCGCAAATTTGGCGAAACCATCCCAAAACATCCCAAATTAGGTCGCTTCTTAAAAGATGAGTATTTAGAAGAAGCAAGAAGATTTTTTGATAAGTACGGTGCTTCTGCGATTTTCTTAGGACGTTTTATGCCAATCATTCGAACAATTGTCCCATTTACCGCCGGAACAGCGCAGATGCCTCATAAAAAATTTGTCTTGTTTAACTTTTTAGGTGGACTTGCTTGGGTAGTTGTTGCAACAGTTGCCGGTTATTTCTTTGGCGGACTTGCTTTTGTGAAAGCTCATTTTGAATTGATTATGATGGCAATCATCCTGGTTTCCTTATTGCCAGCTGTGATTACTGGAATGAAGAAGTATTTTGATAAAAAGAAACTTGCAGCGTAAAGAAAAGGGCTAACCTGAAAATGGTTGGTCCTTTTAGGTTAGATAAGGAAAATGAAATGATTTTGAAAACGATTGAATGAGCATTTCAAATTCTGAATTTATACACCAGATATGTTAAAATAGATAGTAAAGTTATCATGCTAGTTGATTTTAACAATCGATTTAGTACAGCGTAAGTTAATTGGAGTTTGTGAAATACTAAGACGCTAAGGCGTTCTTCATTTACGAGTTTTCGTATATGGGCTGCGGACTGGCTCGACGGTGCGGCTGCTGTGGCGGGACGGAAGCAGCTTTTTTGGAAGGAAAAGCACCTTCCAAAAAAGCTCATTCCTTAATCGGCTAGGGGTTTTCTAAGCGGTAAACCGCTAAGAAAAGCCCACGCTACGCCGATTCCCCTAGTGCCACTGCTGCCACACCGTCGAGCCAGTCCTCCGCCCATATACGAAAAC
>JAITWV010000010.1 GCA_031285105.1 Streptococcaceae bacterium
GCCCTTCTTGAAAAGTTATGGAACCGGTCCGGCTACAGCAAGGTAAACCACCCTAAGCGCTAAGCCTTGCCAGCCGAAAATTCGCAGTCCATAATTCACAAACTTCTTTTACTACAACATCAATTTAACTTATGATGTACTAAATCGAAAGTAATATCCAATTAATACACAGGTTATGATATAATGATTAAACCATTAAATTTTCAGAATATTTCTACTAATAAGGAGACTTCTATGAAAAACGCCTTAAAGTTCTACTTACAAATGGAATTAAAAAATAGAAAGAATATTGTTTTATGCTTATTACTTTGCCTAGTTCCTATTTTTATTTTCTTTTCCAACAATTCTCCCACACAAAATATTAGAGAAACTACTAGAAGTCGCCTAACTGCTATTAAAATTCCCATCGATGAATATCAAATGTTTGTCACTGGCACGATTGAGGAGCCTTCTTTTCAAAATTTACTCGCTCAAAATAATTCGCTAGGCATCATGTTAATGAATACAATTATGCAAAATCCTGAGCAATTTTTACGTCATGCGATTGATTATGGTGTGTCTTTGGATGAATTTTATGAACAATTTGCAACTGATGAAAAAACGATTTTACCTACTAGAAATGAAGTTGCTTTACAAACGGCTGAATTTAAACGAATTGAAGAAACGAGCAGGCAAGTCAATTGGACGGGGGAGGGATTTCTTCCTTATTGGCAACGTGTTTTATCGATTGGTGGGCTTTTAATTTTCTTTTTAACAGCCATTTGGTCATCAGATATTTTTATTAATGAAATTCAAAGAAAGCAATTTTCTAATACTCTGCCATTTGAAAAAACGCAACGGATCTTTATTCCTTTGTTTTTACGCTCATGTATCATTTTTGTCGGGTTTTTATTTTATACACTTAGCGCTATTTTGACTTCATTGACTACGCTTAATGTTGATTTCTTTTATCCGATTGCTTTAGATTTCGGGCGAATTATTGCTGTGCCGTTTTTAGCATTTCTGGTTATTTATTTAGCATTAGCAAGTCTCATCATTTTATTTACGGTTATTTTCACTAGTTTTATTTATTCATGGATGAAAGATATTTTGCAAACGAGTTTATTAGTGATTGTCGTGGGTTCCTTGTCCTTATTTTTCAGAAATATTTTTTGGAATTTTACCCCATTTTTCTCGGTTAATACCTATGATTTATTGCGTGGGACAAATGCTTGGGATGGCAATTATCACCTAACTATTGTGCTTGGTGTAATCATCCTTTATAGTATCGGTTTATTTTTAGTTACTTCTAAACGAATGATGAAAGGGGTGGGCTAGATGGGTTACTTTTTATTTGAATTGAAAGTGCAGTTAAGGAGTAAACGCACGCTGATTTCTTTTATTCTTTTGTTGTTAGGTTGTATTTACTATACTTTTTCAGTAGCTTGGAGCTATGACCCTTTTTATAGTTTAGATCAAGCGACTTTGGAAAATCGAATTGAACAACGACAGACGGTGATTGATAATACGGTTATTGATGAAAATACGCATGGTATGGTCGGCTGGGGGATTTCTATTAATGAACATAAAAATATCATGGACCGACAAAGGCTTGAAAGTTTAAAGAAAAATGATTGGGCAGCTTTTGCATGGGATACGGCACAAATTCTTGAAATAGATGATCGTAATGCTTTTACGGATAAGATGAATATTTTCTTTTATGATCCAAGCTTTTATATTGACGGCAATTCTTTTGTTCGTTGGGATGCACATTTTGAATATAACCGCTTAGCTCGCAGTTTTCTTATGATGAATCGCAAACGAATTGAGGAAAATTATCAATTATCAAAAGAAAAATGGGGAATTGATATGCCTGTTCCTCCTCATATTAAAGACATGGGGGAAATTACACAAAATGTTTTTGAAGAACGAACTGGATTACAAACATTCGTTCGCGCGAGTAATCTGATTCTTCCAACAGCAATGTTCATCCTTATCCTTATCGGTTTTGCAGATATTCTCACTCGAGATAACGAACATCAAGATATGCTTCAAGGATTTCCAATGCGATTTACGATGAGATTACTTCATAAATTCATGGTTGGTTTGGCTTATACTTTTTGTTTGCTGTTGGTTCCTCTAAGTTTCTTTGTCATTTACAGCTTGAATTTTGGCTTTGGCAACTTAAATTTACCTTCTGTTACTTATAATGTCCTCATTGAACAAGGAGCAATTTCCAACACACAATTTGATTTTGCCACCATTGGAGAGCATTTAGGAAAATGGCTTATTTTATTTTTCCTGATTGTTGCCTTATTACTCTTGAGTGTCTTATTTACAAATTTATTATTCCGCTCTCAAATCATTAGTCTTGTCACTGGTCTATTCCTCATTTTCGGCGGGCGTTTATATATGTCACAAGGAATGGGGGAATTTAGGAATTGGCGGAATTTCCCAACCACTTTTATTAATATTGGTGAAGTGATTTCTGGTCGCAGCTGGTTCTTTTATGGAGATAAGGGGCTAAATTTTGACACAGCCCTTCAAACATTTGGTTTATGGAGTATTGCTTTAATCATTGGGATTGTTTTCGTTATGAAAGGACGTGAATTTATTGTTAAAAGTCGAAGAAGTATCCGTTAAGCTCGGAAAAAACATGGTCTTACAAGAAATTGATATTGATGTTGTACCTGGAAGCATTACTGGATTAGTTGCCCCAAATGGTGTTGGAAAAACAACTTTAATGCGCACGATTTTAGGCATGATTCCGACACTTCACGGGAAAATTAGTATTGATGACTCGATTTCTTATTCATCTAAAAAACAAAAAATCAAAATGCTCCAAAATATCTCACTATTGCCTGATCAAAGTGAATTATTTGAAGGCTTTTCTGGCATGGAGCATTTGAAATTATACAAAAATTCATGGAAGTCAAAGGTTAACTTGGATGAGCTGATTACTGATTTAAATATGGATTATTATGTCAAAAATCGTGTTTCTTCTTATTCACTTGGTATGCGCCAAAGATTGTGTTTTGCCATGCAGCTTGCAAGTGACACACCTTACATGATGATGGATGAGGTGATGAATGGCCTTGACCCCAATAACGTGAAGCTTCTCAGTGATATTTTGTTTCGTTTAAAAAAGTCAGGCAAAGGGATTATGATTTCTTCACATTTACTCGAAAACTTAGAAGAAATTTCAGACGTGGTTTATTTTCAAAATGCAGGAAAAATTGTGGCGAAATTTGTGAAGGATGAATATGATTTGGCTCATAACGGCGTGTTCAAATTGCAGTTTAAAAATGAAGAACAGGCAATTCAGGCATTGGAACTATTGACTATTGATGGAAAAGTTAGTCATAATCAAATTGTTTTATCAAATAAGGATATGACGCATGACTTTACAAAATATGCTCAAACTGATGCGCGCAAGATTGAATTTGCAGTACCTAGTTTACGTGATTTTTATAAGGAAATTTATGATGTTTAATTAAAAAGAAAGAAAATTGGAGGCGAAATTGCTTCTGATTTTCTTTTTTTCAAGCATCAAAACACACCAAAAAAATTAAAATAAGTTGAAACACACTAAAACACACCAATTTTTGAACCTTACACCAAATTATGCTAAAATTAAAATAAGAAAGGTGGTAGAGAAAATGAAAAGAACAAGAAAGAGAAAAAGTGACAATCCTTTTTCCATCCATTTCGGTCAACCTACAAAACAATTTATCGGTCGTTCGCAAACGCTTGATACTTTTTTAAATGATTTATATGATGCAAATGGCCAATCAAGAAACTCTATTATCACTGGTCTACGTGGTGTCGGTAAAACAACTTTTTTAAACCATGTTCAAGATGAATTAGCAAATGACCCTGAATGGATAGTTGTGTCTGTTCATAGTACTCATAACCTACTAGAAAATATTACTGATCGATTGCATGATGAAATTGAGCGAAAAACCAAAGAGTCGAATGTAAAGCTAACTTCAGCCGAAATTAATATTTTAACTGCCCTGACTTTATCCTTTAGTGAACCTGAAGACAATAAAGAATATGGTTTCCAGACTAGCTTAATTCGTGACATGCGCCAGTTGAATAAACTAGATATGACCGTTGCTTTTTTAATAGATGAAGTCGAAAACACACCTGAAATGAGAGAGTTTGCTGCGACTTATTCTTTATTGGTTCGA
>JAITWV010000013.1 GCA_031285105.1 Streptococcaceae bacterium
TTTTCCACCCGCATCTTTTGTACCATAGCTTAACCATAAAGCAAGTCCGACAAACCAGTTACACCCGATACCTGAAACTAAGGCTTGGAAGAATGGCATGTTAATTTTTGCTTGAGCGACCGCGATTGTTTCTTCTTTAAATGGTGCTCCGTCTAACAAGCCAACAAAATGACCGAATACATAAGCGACAAAAATTGCACCAATCACATTAAAAATCGTAATGACAATCCAGTTACCAATTAATTCTTTCATCGAAACTTTTTTGGCAAACCAGGCAACAGATACAGCCATCATATTACCTGTGATTAATTCCCCACCGGCCATTAAAATCACAATCAAACCAATTGGAAACACACAAGCACCAATCCATGAAGCAAGCGAGCCTAACTCATGTGCTACACTTGAAATTACTCGTATGTATAATAAATAGCCTAGTGAAATCATCGCACCACCGATAAATCCTAAAATAGTTTTTTCTAAAAATCGTTTATCTACCTTGTGTCGTCCGTGATGAATCGTTGCGTTTAAAATCTCAGCTGGTGACATCATAATTTGTTTCTCCTTTGATAATAAATAAATGTATAAAAACGAACAAATATTATCATGATTTTATGAGACTTTCAACTTAAATACTATAAGAAATACATGGTTAAATTCTCATGATAACGATTACTTAAGAGAAACTTTATCTATATGGCATTGAAAACCATTCGGTAAACGATTAGAATAGTAAGGAAATCTATCAAATGAAAGTAAGAGGATTTATTTTGGCTTCTTTAGATAAAAGCGTAACTTTAAATACAAATGAACAACAAAAATCACAAATGTTAAAAGGCTCTTTATGGATGTCGGCTGGAAATTTGATTTCTCGCTTATTAGGAGCGGTTTATGTCATTCCTTGGCTTGCTTGGTTAGGAGCAAATGCGGGTGTGGCAAACTCTTTATATTCGATGGGTTACAATATTTATGCTTTGTTTTTATTAATCTCTTCTGTGGGTATTCCAGCGGCGATTTCTAAACAAACAGCTTATTATAATTCAATTGGTGAATATGCTTTATCCAAAAAACTATTCAAAACAGCCATTAAGTTTATGACGCTTATTGGACTTGTCTGTGCGATTGTTATGTTTTTTGCTTCCCCATTTTTAGCTTCTTGGGCTGGTGGTGGTGCTGACTTGGTTCCGGTTATGCGCTCGTTATCGATTGGCGTGTTAGTTTTTCCTTCAATGAGTGTGATTCGTGGCTACTTTAATGGAAACAACAACTTAGCTCCTGTGGCTATTTCGCAGATTTTTGAACAGATTGCTCGTGTTTTCTATCTATTATTAATGACATTTATTATTATGCGTGTCATGGATGGCAATTACGTAAGCGCGGTGGTTCAATCAACCTTTGCGGCATTTATTGGGATGATTGCCTCTTACGGCGTTTTGCTTTGGTATTTGAAAAAAGAAAAACCGGTTTTAGATGCTTTAGAGAAAAAACATGGCAAGACTGAGTTGAAGATTGATACCAAAGACTTATTAATCGAAACCGTTCGTCAAGCAGTGCCATTTATCATTGTTGGTTCTGGTATTCAATTGTTCCGTTTAGTTGACCAATATACATTTATTAATTTAATGAGCTGGTGTTTTGATTATTCTAGACGTGAATTACTTGATCAGTTTGCTTTATTTGCTGCCAATCCGGATAAATTAACAATGGTCGTGATTGCTTTTGCGACTTCAATTTCAGCAACTGGTTTGCCATTAATCACGCAAAACTTCGCCCAAAAGAAAAAGAAAGAATTGGCGACATTAGTCAGTAACAATATTCAATTATTCTTGTTTATCATGTTACCAAGTGTGTTTGGGATGATGATTTTGGCTTATCCATTGAATACTTTATTCTTTTGGCCAAGTAATAATGGAGCAAGTTTGTTGTTTTGGGCAGCTGCTCAGAGTTTAATTTTAGCTTTCTTTATGTTGACGAGTAATATGCTGCAAGGAATTTATCAAAATAGATACGCGATTAAGTATTTGTTAATGGGACTTGTGGTGAAAATTGTGGCTCAATTAATTTTTGTTCCATTGTTTGGCGTTTATGGTCCATTACTTGCCACCTTCTTAGGCTTCTTATTAACCTGTTGGTTGACGATTAAACGTTTGCATAAAATTACGAGATTTAATAAAACACTTGTCTTAAAACGTGGCTTGTTATTGCTAATTTTGGCTTTAATCATGGCGATTGTTACGTTAATTGCAAAACACTTCTTTGGTCTTTTCTTATCAACAGATCGCAAAGTTACATCGTTTCTTTTAGTCGTTTTATGCGCAACAATTGGCGGAGGTGTTTACACGTATCTTGCTTTAGTTACACGTATTGCTGATAAATTATTAGGCGCACGCGTTGTGGGAATTCGTCGCCGTTTGAAAATGAGGTAAAAATGAAATCAATTGAAGAATTAATTGAACAAGCCAAAGATATTAAAATTGTCTTTTTTGACATTGATGATACCTTGCGTTTGAAAAAAGAAGATTATATGCCGGAATCGGTTTTAGAAGTCTTTCGTAAGTTAAAAGAAAAAGGAGTTTTGACAGGTATTGCGACCGGAAGAATTTTAAACTTGATGCCTGAGGAAGTTCGTGCGTTAGAAGCTGATTATTTAGTCACGATTAATGGACAATATGTTGTGGCAAATGATGGTGAAGAAATTTTTGAAAATTCCTTTCCACCTGACAAATTAAGCGAAATGCTAGAGAGTTTGAAAGAACAGCAAGCCAATTTCGCCTTTGCCAGTTCACGTGATTTAGTGGTTGCTAAATGGGATGAAATTACGCATGCGACTTTGGATGGTTATTATAACGGCTTAGAGGCAGATTCTGAATTTAATCATCGCCACCGTATTTATCAAATTTTGACTTTTAGTGAAGATGCTGATACCTTAGTTATTCCTGAACATTTACAAGATACGTTTCGTTTTGTTAAATGGTATAAATATTCAAATGACATCTTGCCGCTTCATGGTTCTAAAGCAAATGGGATTCAAAAAGTGTTGGATAAATTGAACTTATTGCCTGAGAATGTGTTGGTTTTTGGGGATGAATTGAATGATTTGGAAATGTTTGAACACGCAGGACTTGCTGTGGCGATGGGAAATGCGCATGAACAGTTGAAACCATTGGCTGATTTTGTGACGAAACCTGTTGAAGAAGATGGAATTTTATATGCTTTGGAGCAGTTTAAACTAATATAAAAAAAACTGGAGATTGGTGTCGACTCCCAACCTCCTCAACTATCATACTAATGAAATAAAAGAGTTAAACCAATTACTGTGAAAATCACTTGGCATGCGGAATATAAAATATACTCTGCATGCCATTTTTTAGGCATTCTTACAATCTGTAAAAAAGTAATTCCAATTAGCAAATTAAAATAAAACATTGCCCCACTCAAATGAATATTGACAATAAGATTTCCGATTATATTGATTATAATTGAAAATTTAAACAGTTTTTTTAATGCATTATCGTAATCTAATCTCATATAATTTATGGCAATTGAATAGTTTTAGTCCATGATACTAATGGGACATCAACTGAAACAGTTATAGTTGGAACACCCCAAGCTGCACCAACACAACCTGCAAAAACTGCAATTAAAGCCCCATAAGCAATTGGACTAACTGCAAGTAAAGCCGAAAAAGCACCCGCTGCATATGAACTAGCTAATGCAACACCAGCAATTGCTCCCATTTGTTTTGCCTGTGGTCCTAATTTCAATACAACCGAGACTTTTCCACGGAGTTGACTGCTGCGTGCTAACTTTTGAAATTCATTTGCAAGTTCTTTGTCTAAACCAATTGCTATTGCTCTATCATAATCAAAGAATACTGTACCATTAGCCCCGTATGTTAAAATATTTTCAGAAGTCAATTTATTTGCCAATTCAATGCTATCA
>JAITWV010000095.1 GCA_031285105.1 Streptococcaceae bacterium
AGAATCCAATTTTCCATTAGAAGTTAACGCAACATCTTTGTCGCGTATTTCTAATTGGAAATATTGATCTAATTCAAAATATTCAAGATCGTTTTGTAAGTTTTCAAGTAGATTTTTAACTAAATAGGTAGAAAAAGAAAAACGAGTGGATAATTCTTTAAATGTCGCAGTATTTCCATCTTTTTTTTCTAGATAAACAAAAGTCGTCATTTTTTGTGCATCGTCTTTATTGAGAAATTCACGCATGTGCAAACTCCTTTCATAATCATCAAAGAAATTGTAACATAAGGGTAACAAAAATGCCTTTATTAATACTTTTAAGCGTTAATAAATTCAATATGCTCAAGGGTTCTATCATTAATTTAAGAAAAATTAAAAAAAATGAGACAACTAAGGTAGTTATAATTATGAAAATAGAATGAAACTTGTTATATTACTATCGGGGGGAAAGTCATGAAAAAAAATAAAAACAAGAATAAAAATAAAAAAATAAAAGTTGCGATTACACTCCTTTACTGTTTGGCGTTGATATTTGCAGCTATTCCATTTGCTAAATATTTTGCAATTGCCACACATGCACAATTGACAACTGTTCAAGAAACTAAAACGCTACCAACGATTATTCCCGATGCACAACCGCTACAAGCACCGCAAGTTCAAGACGTTTTAGCTGCTGCAGGCAATCAAGATAGACAAGCTGTTGGGCAAGTGGTGATTCCTAAAGTGGATATTTCGCAACCGATTTTTGTGGGTTTGACCTTAGTAAATATGGGAAACGGCACGGTTAGTCTATTTCCAAACCGCACACCTGATAAAAACTCATTAACCATTATTGGGCATCACTTAGGATTTACGACACTATTATTTGGTCGAATTAAAGAATTAGTCCAAGGTGATATGGTCTATGTTCGTTATTTAGGACAGTATTATCAATATGAAGTGCAAACGTCTGAGGTTATTAATGAAAACCAAGTGGATAAATTAGTTGATAAAGGTCCTGATTGGCTTTTCTTACTGACTTGTGAAGTGTCGTTTGAGTCTCCTGAGCGTGTATTTGTTCGTGCCAAACGTGTAGACACAAAACCGCAAGAAGTAGGTCAAGCCATGGAAGTTTTCACGCAAAAAGCAAGTAACACCAAAATCAAAAATTACTTATTCTTATTTATATTACCAATTATTTTAGTGATTATTTTTTCAATTTTATTCTTAAGATATGTTTGGAAAAAGTTATAAAGAGGTGATTTGACATGGGGAAAGAAAAAAGAAATTCCAAACAGCGTAGATTAGCAAAATTTGGTGCAATACTAACTTTAAGTTCTAGTGCCTTAGTTGCCGGGATGTTAGGTCAAGCACAAACAGTTGATACGTCAAAAAATACCACTAGTATTCAACTTGATGAGCGCAATGAATTAAATTTAGGAGATGAGCTACAATCAAAATCCACACACAAGGTAACTTTAGTCGAGAATTTCCCTGTAAAAGATGAGTTATTTACAACTTTTGGACAAAATGCCAATATTAGTGAAGTGTATAAGACCTATGATTTTCAAAAAATAATCGCTGAAAAAAAGAAGAAGACCGTTTACTACAAAGCCATTTCCTATTCGCAAACACAAGCAATAATAATGAAAATGAATGAATTTCGTCAAATGATTAGAAACAATCCAAGCATTCAAGTCATTCCAAGTGAGGAGTACAAGATAGTTTCTTCTCATTTGTATAGGAATTATGCAGATGCCTTACAAGACTCGGCTAATTGGAAAGATTCACATATTATTGATAGTACACATCAAAAATCACTATCATTTGACTCAAAATCACAAGAAGCCAAGATGAATTTTTCGGCAGATGATGGTTTTTTGATTGAGGGAGTAGGATTTGAAACTTATTTGAATATCGAAATAGCCAGAGAAAATAAACAGTTGAATGATAGAATAAAAGCAGATTTTGAAGATGCGATGGAGCATAATCTGAATGTTACTTATCAAGGGAAAAAATATCAAGCAATTTATCACAAAGGAACAAGAAAAATCAATCATGGCATGCAAACAATTGATGGATATTTCACTTTTTCTGATACGACTCATGGTTTGCCTTTACAAATTAAAAATCATTTTATTATTGTCAGTTTAGCGTATGGTTCAAGTATTGAAAATTTAGCACAGGCTTTAAAAATCCATGCTGTGAAAAGTTATGAAGATACCATGAGCTGGAATTCAGAAGTGCCAGGTATTGCTATTGGCATAAGGTATGTTGATGAGTTAAGCCAAAAAGAAAGTAAACTTTATCAAATTGAGGCAAAAGAGCAAATTATCCATTCGATGGTTTTTAAATACATTACAGTTGAATCTTAGGAAAATGACACTATTAGGCTCCTTAGCTAATGGTGTTTTTTTAGTTCAGATACTTTTTCAAAACATTTAAGATAGATTACCCAAAGTCCATAGTTATTAGATGGATTTATTGCAACTGATTATTTAAAATGTGATTCAATCGAAGATACCCTTCATTATTTTTAATTTTTAAAAGGTTTTCATTTTCAAAATTTAATCAATTACAGTAAAATTAAAAAGAGATAATAAAAATAATCCGATTGAAGGAATTGGAGGGGATTCAATGAGTAAAAAGGAGAAGAAGAATAAAAATAAATCATCAAAAAAAAGTTCCACTCGTCAAAAAAACATGATTCGAGCTGGGGCTTTATTTGCGATTGGGACAGGTGCGATGATAGCAAGTCAAGGTGGCTTGGATCAGGCAAAAACAATTCTTGATAATTTAACTAGTCAATTAGATAAGCAAAACTCTAGCAGACGAGTAGTCGCTCTTCAAAATTTATCAGCGAAAGATTTAACGGATAACCAAGCAGGTGATGAAGCACAAAGCGTTGCGCAATTTTCTACTTCAAAGGTGAAAAGTTTACCAAGTATTAAGCAACTAAGTGAAGAATATGGCACTGGTGTAAATGTGAGTAAAGTGCATACGGCTTATGATATTCAAGATATTTATGCGATAAATGATGCCGATGTTTACTACACATCAAGTACTTATTCGCAAACGAGTCCAATGTTGATGAAAATGAATGGGTATCGCACGCTTATTCAAGGCAATAAAAACATTGAAGTAACCGCAAATGGCAATTATAAAGCTGTTTCTCCTCACTTGTACAGTTCAAGAGAGGATGCTTTGAAAGATTCGGCGAACTGGAAAAATTCACGCGTGGTGACGAATACACGTGCGAAAAGTTTGAGTTTTTCAAGTAAAGCACCAGCCATTCAAACCAACTTTCGAGCCGATGATGGTGTTTTTATTGGCGATATGAAAATTGATACTGGGCTAAAATTTGATGTCAAAGATAGTAACTCAAGTGCTAAATTAACGGACACGATCAAAGCTGATTTTGAAGATGCGATTGAAAAAAACTTAACCGTTCAATATCAAGGACAGACTTATCATGCGATTTATCATGATGACAAGGCAAAAATCGATCATGGCAAATCAAATGTCGATGGCTATTTTACGTTTTCTGACTCAACACACGGTTTGCCTTTACAAATCAACAACCACTTTATCATCGTTTCGGCAAATTACGGTGAGACAGTTGGTTCTCTTCAAGATGCCCTGACTTTACATGGGGTGACAAGTTATGAGGATACTTCTGGGTGGACGAGTAATGAAGATTCAGTGATTTTTACAGGGTTGAATTTTGTTTCGCATTTAGCTGATGAAAAGACGACTTTTTATCAGATCGAAGCGCAAGAACAAGTGATTCATTCGGTGATGTATAACTATATTACGGTGGCAAAAGATACGGGTGGGGATTTGGCTCAAACCGTGAAAGATACCGTTTCAGCTGCGGCAAGTGATGTCGTGGGTGTCTTAAGTGATGTGTTTATCGGGCAACATGCGGCAGCGGCAACTGTTTCTAGTGGGGCGATTACACCAGGGGCGACTCTTGATACTGGGAACCATACCATGACAAGTAATGCCTTTGCGCAGGCTTCAAATTGGACGACTACCTCTACATCAAATGAAACGGGCTCAACGTTTACTAACGGTTGGGTGAATATGGATACCAATGGGACAAACCGAGGTGTTTGGACGACATTCAATAATGCCATGGATATGACCAAGCCGTTTACCTTTACGTATGGGGAAAAATCTAGTCTTGGTACCTTATTAAAGCAATACTATGACTACGGAGACGCAATGGGGGTAATCTTTTCTCCTGTTGGTACTACCGCTATTAATACCGGTAAAACAGGTGCAGGACTGGGCTTATACGGGTTAGCCAATTCTGTTTTTGTCGGCCGAGATATGTATCAAAATGATGCCGGCAGTAATCCATATGGCATTGTTGATCCGAACAATGTTGCTGGCACTTGGCATGGTGACATTTTTGGTAATCAATACGGAAGTAACATGATGAGGATTCAAACGACGAATGCTCAAGGGACTTTCAATACTCCTGGGACAAGTAGTGGTTCTTTAAACCCTGTTGGTGATGCCGGGAATTTGCCAAATGGCGGAGATACCGTAGTTATTAATTGGTTTGGTTCAGGTGGTGTTGGTTCTGCAGTAACAGTTAATGCAAACGGTACGGTCACAGGAAATATGAACGTGACGATTAACGGAAAAACGATTACCTACCCAAACTTAACCGTGAATGCTGCCATGTCAATGTCAATGATTGGTGCGACAGGTGCAAACTATTCTGCTATCAGTTACAACCTCGGGGCGAATACGACAACGACTAATCTTGGAACGTCCAATGTCCTTGTGAATTATCTTAATGCAACAACTGGCAAGCAAATGAGTTCTGCCGGTACAGCTTGGGCGCAATCAAGTATCACAGCCAACGTTGGAGACAAAATCGGCATCACCCCAACAGGTACGCCAAATGCTGGGGACAATTATGACTATTCAGCCCCAGCCGCTCCAGCCGGCTATTCGTTATCAACAATCAGCCCATCGATTACGGTCCAAAACTACGATACTACCTTACAAGCGGACCCCAATATCATCAATGTTAGTTATACAGCCAATGCGCAAACTGGTGGGGTCAATTATGCTTATGCAACAGGTACTCCAGCAACTCGTCCATCATTACCTGCAAACCAAACATTTACAGGGGTAACAGATGGTACGATTAACTTCACGCCAGATACAATACCAGCTGGTTATACTGCATCTTATAAATCAGCAACAGGAACGTTTTCAACCTTAGCTGCTGCGGTCAATTCCATTCAAGGACAAGCAGGAGTCGCAGGAACCTTTGCAGCAACTACAACAGCCAATACAATCACAGCGACTTTAACAGCCAACGCACAAACTGCAGCGTTTAATTTTGCTTATGATGCTAGTTCAACAGGACCTGCTGTATCAAATATCACGCAATCGGGTGTGACTGGACAAGCATTAACCGACCCAACAAGTGCCATCAATGCCAAAGTACCATCGGGTTATTTCATCAGTAGCGTGACTGGTCCAAATGGCACGGTTTATCCAAGTTTAGCTGCAGCATTAACAGCTAATCCAAACTTAAATGGAACTAGCAATAACTGGACGATTACTTTAAAAGCAAGTAT
>JAITWV010000115.1 GCA_031285105.1 Streptococcaceae bacterium
GATTTGGGTCAATACGTTCAGCTAACCCTGATGCTATATCAATTTACAAAACATGATTCTTGTCAGAAAGGTATCGTTTATGGGGCGGAATTTTTGCCAAATTCGTTACAGAACAAGCATTTTATAGATTGTACCTTTGATAAAACTAATTTTTCAGGTGTTCGCGCATGTAATGTAAGTTTGGAAAATTGTATTTTAAAACAATGCGTAATTGCAAATTCAAATTTCAAATTTTCAGACCTAACTGACACCAAACTATATATTATGGGAATGGCAAGTTCATTTGATTCTTCCGATTTTTCTAATGCTACTTTATGTAATTCACAATTTGAGGGTTGCTCTTTTTCAGAAGCATATTTCTTTAATACACAACTTTTAAATACACGATTTATTCATTCAGAATTTGAAGGTGCAATTTTTAAGCGAACCTATCTTGAAGATTTGGATTTATCAAAAACCACTTTAGACTTTGCAGAATTTTCCCAAGCTGGTTTTAATAAGGTAGTTTTTCCTTACTGGAGTACGCTTCATATAACAAAAGGTTTTTCAGACATTTTATCAGGAAATGATATCTACTTTTCCACATCAGATGGAACGCATTGCATTAATCAAACTCAGTATATAGAAGAAATTCGATTGCTTATTCCATACTTTTCTGACGTGGGTGATTTTTTAGCATTGACTAATATCTTCATTTTAGAGGGTGAAATTAAAAAAGCTTATAATTCAATTATAAGAGGTTTGAAAGATGCTGCAAAATATTCGCACTTTAAACTATTGAAGTATTTGTGTCGCATGGCATCATTGGTTGGCCTGTTTTCAAAACAGGAATTACATAATTTCTATAATACAATTGAAGAAAATTTTTTAATTCATTCACTAAGCTATAATGAGTATAAAAACTATTTGCAAGAATTGGATTCTGCAAAAAGAATGTTAATTGATAAGCCGCCAGAGAGAGATTCAATATCCATATCCATACAGACAACAATCCCACAAGATGACTATAAGCGCTTATCTGAAACAATAAGAATTATTGATGCAATTATTTTAGAAACCTCGCCTAATGCGATATGTCATTTTGAAATACGGCATAATTCACCAATAGAACTTGTTATTCAAGCGGCTGATGCCATAATAGCTTTGTTACCTATGTTCGCTACAATTGAATATGTTTTAAATAAATCAACTACATACATAGAAAGACTTCAAAAAATAATAATTAATCAAAAGCAGTTGAAAAAAAACAAAACGGACAATGCCACTATTGAACAATTATATAACCAAGTTGAAAATTTAAAAGAAAAGATTGATAATATTCAAAAAGGAAATCATGGAAATCATGAATTATTAGCTCTCCCTGGAACAGATGAATATAATCGTATTTCATACACATTATCAAATTCTTATGATATCCCTCAAAGTCTACGTACCTACCGAACAGAGAAAAAAGATAAAATATAAGGAGTAACACATATTTAATATGGCTACTCCTTATATAGGATGTGTGATGACTCTTAATTGCCACCACCACCTCCTCCGCCGCCACCGCCGCCACCTGCAAGTGCGATGTGCGATTTTTGAACATTGACATCTGTATTTTGTTTGATGTCCTCGTCAAAAACAATAAGAAGTTCATTTGACTTAATGTCCTTTTGCATTGATTTCACCTCCTTTCATCAGTTACTTTAAATAGATATCTATAAAAAACCAATCTATTTACCAATTCTTCAAAATCTTTTTTAGTATATTTGAAAGAGGAATGTTTTTTAAGTTCTTCAATAACTACATTTATTGTATTCGGTTTTCTGAACAAGTCCAATAATATAATAACAATTTCGTTACCCAACATATAATGGTGAGAATTCCAACTGTAAATATAATTTAGAGATTTTTGCTTATCATAAAATATTGTTAAATCTCCAGTTATATAGTAATTGAAATTGGAATAATTTTCTATAAGATTATCTTTCCAAATAAGTGTATTACGAATCGTTTCACTTAATCTGTAAAGAATATGCGGAGGTGTCAAAGTGCGACTAGGCATCCATGGGTAAAGCTGTTCACGCATAAAATTATCTCTCTTTATATAAAGTTCATCATAGTTAACGCTTGAATCATACCAAGTTAATATATTACCTAAGTAATATGTAGGTAAACAGGGAAATGAAATACTTTGAATATTGAATTTTGCCCAATCGTAAAAAATTTTACTACTTACATCAAGACCAAATATATTTATGTTAAATGTAGTCAAAGGATATTGCTCGCGAAGCCTTCCTAGCAATTCATATGTTTCCATTAATTCAATATTCGTTTCCCCGGGGAAACCGATAATCATAGGAAAATGAAGAGATATTCCAAGACTAGAATATCTTTTGCACAATTCATCAACAAGTTCATATGAGAATGCATCATCAAATTTATTCATCTTTTTTAATACTGATTTTGAGCCAGATTCAAGTCCTAATCTCAGTTCACGCAAACCGGATTCTGCTAATAATTCAGGTAAATTATCATATAAAAGTTCTGGCTCTATACGAGAACGTACCTGCCATCTAATTTTTGCACCTTTTTGAATTAAATACGAAGCTAGTTTTTTCAATAAATTTGGATGAATTGCTTCGTCTATAAACCATATATATGAAATATCACTATCAATCAATTTTTGAAGCGAGCCCATTTGCATTTCAAATAAACCAATAATTTCATTAGGATTATTAAAATGGTATTTTTGGTTAATTCCACAAAAATTACACTTATTCCAGTAACACTTCAAATCAGGAAACAAATGAACATTGACTAAACTATGAGGCGGAATATTAAAGCTGAGCTTGCTAGTTATATGCCGATATTGAATATATGATGGCGTGCTTTTTTCATCTTTTTCGGGATATCCCGTATGATGTATACTATTGTCACATTTGTATATAATACTTTTGATATTACTTACAGTATTACCATTGATAACAGCATCTAAAATTTCTTGTTCAACTGAAGAGAAGCGTTCTAATATTATAGCAT
>JAITWV010000173.1 GCA_031285105.1 Streptococcaceae bacterium
TATTAAATGAAATGTAAATAAAGTGTAAGGAATAAAAAAAATGAAAAGGTGAGAAGATGAAAAAAGAAAATTTAACAACAGAAGTAAAGGTGGCGATTTCCTTTCTTGTTTTAGGATTATTCTATCTTTCAACTAAAATAGGATTTGCGTATTTTCTAATAGGTTCAATGGGATTTTGGGTTGGAATTGGTTTATTGATTGCAAGATATAAATTCAAAAAGCAGTTTAGCTTCAAGATAAAAAATGTTTTCATAGCAGCTTTATTTTTGATTATTGTCGGTATTCTAGGAATAGGTACTGAGAATTCTCCAAATGATACCACTCAAATAGCGAAAGACCAGGTTCAAGAAGTAACAAAAGAGATACAAGAAAGTGAGAAAGCTCAAGAAAAAGCAAATAAGGAACAAAAAGCAAAGGAAGCCAAAGAGAAGAAACTTCTTGAAGAAAAACTCGCTTTAGAAAAGAAAGCTAATGATGAAAAAGAATATCAGGCAGTTGTGGATAAAGCAATAAATGACTTTAACAATGCAACGAATAAAGATGAACTTTTAGCTTTTAATAATGAAGCTTATGAAAAATTAATACAATTACTTGAAGAAGATGGGATTACTGAATCAGCTGACCAAGAAATATGGTACAGCAAATATGCACCAACGTATGAAACGCGTAAAGTAGAATTTGAGAAAATTGAAGAAGAACAGCGCATTACCCAACAAGAGCAAGCCAAACAGACAACCATTGTTTATGTAACCGGTGGTGGAACATCTGAGGTTTATTGGTATTCAACTGCTAGAATGCCTAGTAATACGAATATGAGTAATGTAGTACAAATGACGGAAGCTGAAGCAATTGAATTAGGGAAAAGACCGTCAAGAAGATAAAAATTTAGCAATCAGGAGGGTTTATCTGATTGCTTTTTTATAGCATACAAATCAAATAAAAGACTAGTCCCAAAATAGCCACCCAAAACAAAACAATCGGCACTGCAAAATACCACTTTTTCGGTTTCCCATCTTCCCACAAACCACGAGCAGCTTTTTCACTTTCTTCCATAATTTTTCTAGGAATCAATTTAATCGCAAGCGCAATCATCAAAGGTAAAATCAACAAGTCATCCAAATAACCAAAAATAGGAATAAAATCAGGAATCAAGTCAATCGGTGATAAGGCATAAGCAACAGTCAAAAACGCTACAAATTTTGCCAAAATAGGTGTATCTTTTCTCTTATAAGCCAAATAAATCGCGGTTAATTTATGCTTTAATTGATTCATTTTTTCTTTCATTGAACTCATTCATTATCTCTTCATCTCTTTTTTTGATATACTAACATAAAACCACAAAAGGAGCATAAAAAAATGGATATCAAAATCATAACCAACCCGTTCATCGAATCAACTTCACAAAAATATATCAACGAATTAGAACGCACCAATGACCTAAAAACCATCGAACTTCTAGCAAAATACGGTGATAAATTAAGTCCAGAAGTCAAAAGTGCTATGTTTAAACAAATGAAAATCATCAAGTGAGTGTTCATCATGGATACTTGCTTTTTTTAGATTATTGAAACAAAATTCACGAAAAATAATATAAGAAGTTGAATTTTATTTCAAATTCATGTACTTTAATAATGAAAAGGAGCAATTAGAATGAACATCTTACTTGAAATAAGATCAAAACAAACCAGTTTATCGCCAAATGAACAAAAAATCGCTGAATTTATCCTTGCCAATCCTGAAAAAGTTGTCAGTATGAGTACACAAGAAATCGCTCGTTTATCCAAAACCTCTCCTGCTAGTGTGATTCGTTTTATTAAGGCAATTGGCGTAGAAGGAGTGGCACAATTAAAAATTCTTTTATCTCTTTCACTATCAAAGGATGAAAAACAAGAAGATTTTAGTGAGTTAGAACCTAAAGAAGAAGTTGCGAAAATCAAAACCAAACTAAAATTAAGAATTGATCACATGACGCAATTAATCAATAATCAATTATCAGATGAAACTTTACTGGAAGTCTCAAAATTGATTAAAGAAACCCAAGTAATTGTTATCTATGGATTCGGTGCTTCGTTTCTAGTGGCACAAGACATCATGCAGAAATTTTCAAGATTAGGAAAAACAGTCATCTGTTATGAACATTTGCATCAAGCAGCGATTTTTTTAAACAGCAACAATCAAAAGAAACTCTGTATTGCCATTAGTGATCGCGGCAAATCAAAAGACACCATCCAATTTGCGCAACTTGCAAAAGAGTTAGCTATTCAAACCGTTGCCTTAACTGGTGCAAGAAATTCAAAACTAGCTAAATTAACAGATTACCTGATTTTATCAGCAACTGGTGAAAGCTTTGAATTCAGACAAGCTGCAACGGTTTCCTTGATTGCTCAAATTTATGCGGTTGATTTATTGTTTTATACCTATGTCAGCCAAAATTTTGAGGAATCACAAGAATTAGTGAAAAATTCAGCTTTATTAATTCGTGATTTAGAGAATACATAAAAGTCGAAAATTTTGTTTCGGCTTTTTTATTTGATTAAAGAAATTTAATTTCAAAATAATAAAAAAGTTATGGAATAAAATTTCAATTCATGTTATTATCTTTTTTGTAAACGTTATTATTATTTTATTTAATAAAAGGAGAAATTTTTCATGCAAGCATTTTTAAATTGGATTGAGTTCAAAATGATGCCTCCAATGACCAAAGTTGGAAATCAAAGACACATGGTTGCGATTCGTAACGGGGTTATCTCAACTTTATCTCTTATCTTAATTGGTTCATTTATTTTAGTATTCGCTAACTTCCCAGTTCCTGCGGTGGCTGAGTTATTGGCACCATTTACAGGGAACTTAACGATTCCTTTTCGTATCACGATGGGACTTATGGCAATTTACGCATCATTTGCGATGGGTGACTCATTGGCTCGTTCCTACAAATTAGATGGTGTAACAGGTGGGATTTTATCACTGGCTGCCTTTTTAACATTAACGATTCCATTAAACGTGGATGCCACTTTAATTGAAGCTGGTGCTGCTGGAATTGGTTGGGTTCTTCCAATGCAATTCTTAGGTGGGGCTGGAATGTTTTCTGCGATTTTAACAATGATTTTCGCAGTTGAAATTTACCGTTTCTTCATTAAAAACAACATCACAATCAAAATGCCTGATGGAGTGCCACCTGCAGTTGGTCGTTCATTTGGTGCATTAATTCCAGGTGCGGTAATCATTATTTCACTTTGGGTTGTCCGTGTATTACTACAATTTGACGTAAATGCGTTTATCATGTCAATTTTTGCACCAATTGCTGATATCATGGGGAACAACATTTTCGGAGCAATTGTTCCAATGTTATTCATTCACTTATTATGGGCTGCTGGTGTGCATGGTATGAACATCATCGGTTCAATCGTTCGCCCAATGTGGTTAATGATGCTTGATGCCAATATGGCTGCAATGGCTGATGGAAAATCTTTAACAGACCTTCCATACGTTGCGCCAGAACAATTCTACCAATGGTTTGTAACAATGGGTGGAGCAGGTGTAACTTTAGTCTTAGTATTCTTATTGTTCACATGTAAATCAAAATACTTACGTGATATGGCAAAATTATGTCTATTACCAGGTATCTTCAACATCAACGAACCATTAATGTTTGGTTTGCCATTGATGATGAACCCAATTTTTACTATCCCATTCATCTTAAACCCAATTTTACTAACAGTTATCTCTTACGGTGCGGTTAAATTAGGTTTTGTAAATGGTTTTGTAGCCAATGTTCCATGGACTTTACCAGCTCCAATCGGTGCATATTTAGCAACAGGTAATGACTTTAGAGCGGTTATCTTAGTAGTTATCAACTTAGTCATAGCAGGAGTTGTGTATTATCCATTTGTGAAAATGTTTGATAAGAAAATGGTTGCTGAAGAAGTAAATGGTACGCAAGAAGTACAAGTAGGTTAATTTTTGTAGGTAAATGGAAAACCAGGAGCAATCTTGGTTTTCCGTTTGATTTAAGTAAAGGAGATCTTTATGTATAGCATTTTGTTTTTTGTTGCAACAGTTGCCGTTATCTTAGGTGCAAGAAAATTAGTCGCCAATCTAGATAAATTTGAAAGTAAAGCCATTAAAAACAGATGGATTTGGGGAATTGCCTGCTCAGTAAGTTTAGCAATTGGTGTTTTAGTTATTCCCGCTCATTTGTCCTTACTAAAAGTACCATTTATTGTTTTTGCTATTTTTGGTGCGATGGTGTTCTTTGAAATGTCTAGAAACTTTATTGAAAAAGCAATGGCGGTGCATAATGGCAAATAAATTCATAGGAATTGACGCAGGTGCAACCAAAACCAAAGCTGCTATATATGATGAACAAGGAACTCTTTTAGCACAAACTCTTACCGGTCATGGCAATATCATGGTCGATGAAGCAGTTGCTTGTGAAAATGTGACTAAAGCAATTGAAAATCTTTTGCCACATTTGAAAACAGAAGATGATAATTATTTATTACTCGGTATGGCTGGTGTTCAAGTTGCTGGAAAAGAACAAGAAATGATGGAATATTTAACCCAAACTTTTCCACAATTTACCCAAGTGCAAGTAATCAATGATGGTTATCTAGGAATGATTGCTGGCTTAGAAGGAAAAAATGGTGTCTTTGCTGTTGCTGGTACAGGTTCAGTTGTTTATGCCAAAAATGAAGAAAAGATTGTGCGTATTGGCGGATTTGGACATTTGCTAGGTGACGAAGGTGGTGCCTATGCGATTGGAAAAGAGTTATTCCAACATTTTTGTCAAGCAATTGATTATGACCAACTAGGATGCCAACTTTTCCAAAACTTAATGGCAAAAGAAAACATCACAGCAGGCAATGAATATGATCTAGTTAGAAAATTTTATACATTAAGTAAAGAAGAAGTTGCACAATATGCCGTATTTGTTAGCAAAGAAGCTCAAAATGGGAATGTTTTAGCTATTCATTTAC
>JAITWV010000219.1 GCA_031285105.1 Streptococcaceae bacterium
GCGAGTTTAAGTTGTTTTATCATTCTTCTATTAATGGCAGCCACGGTGTCAAAGACTTCTTTAGACACAAAATTTTGATTTTCAGAAGTTTTTCCAAGAGAAGACAAACATTTTAATACCTTTTCTCTTTCTGTAAACAAGATCCTCAACTGTTGAATAGAGATGGAGGGCATATTACTCAGTCGCAATTTGTGCATGTGGGAATAGGCATAAAATGCAATATCTTTGGAATCCATTTTGTCGTCTTTTCCACGAGCGATTCCCTTGCTCCGTTTTATTTCAATGGCCGGAACCTGCCAATAGAAAAACTTGTTATCGTTCAGATAATAAGCTAAGGGTAAGGAGTAAATGCCGGTATCCTCGAAACAAAACAGCATTTCTGCCGGAGGATAAGCTGCAAGTTTTTTCTTTACAAATTGAGCAATACTTTTTTCTTTATTCTCAATCTTGTAATACTTTGTTTTTGTGGAGTTTCCACATTCATAAAGAATAGTAACATCCAGTGTCAATTTCGACACGTCAATTCCAATGTAATAATCAAATTTTTTCATACCTTTGTGTTTGAAAAATGAAACAATAAATGAACGTTGAATTTGCTTTAAAACCTTTATTAGACCTTTACTGTCTATCATTCTATTTGAAGCCTTTTCAACCGAAAACTCAAAAGGAAAAGACGGAAGACTAATACGTAGTATAGATCTTAATGTCTCGCCAAGCCGATAGTTCACTTCCGCTTTTCTTTTGAGAAAATAAAAGTAAGACTTTTTTTTCATTTTGCAAAGTAAAGGCCAAGCCGCTGTGCCGTTGTAGGCAATGCGGGAAACGCAGTGCGATTGGGAAGCGAAAGAAATAAGGTTAAATAAGGTTGAAAATTCTGTGCAATTTGACAAATTAGATAAAAAAATGGAAAGAATGGTGCAAAAATATTTTTTAAAAAGTTGGCTTTTGCCGTGTTCGCTACGCTCACACCGCACCGCCAAACCACGCCCAAAAATGGGCTTCGCCATTTTTCGGCTTTGCCCACCCACCACCCTATAATTCTGCGTATTTGAAAAATTGGAGAAAAATGTAAAAAATAAATAACTTTGTAAATTAATATTAATAAATAAATTAGAGCGAAATGAAAAATCTTTTTTTAATTGTTGGAGCTTCTGGTACAGGAAAAACAGATTTGATAAATTATATATCAAATTACAAAACTTCTACCTCTTATGTTAAAAAATATACTACCCGAGAAGAAAGGCAATATGAAAAAGAATCTAAAGAAAAATTAGATTTGATTCATATTGAGGAAGAAGAATTTAATCGTAAAAACTTTGAGTATGTTTATACCTATGGAGGCAAAAGATATGGATTTACGAAAAAACAAATTGCTGATGCCTTTCAGAATAGTGATAATGTTTTCATTATTGTTAGAGATGTTAAAACAATAAAGGATTTAAAAGAAGATTACGGTTATCTAAATGTTGTGTCTTTTTTTATTTACACGGATAAGAATTTAATTACCTATCGTTTAAGGAAAGATAAGCATAGCCCTGCGGAAATTAAATTTAGAATAGACCGTTTGGGAATTGCTTATAAATCTTATCTGAAAAACCCTGATTTATATGATGATGTTTTAGTCAATTCTGGCTCAAAAGAAGATTATGAAAAAATAATTGACAAGATATATGAAAAACATCAAAACAAACAGAGTATTGACCAAAATCTAATATTTGTGTTAATGTCATTTAATCCAATTTATGACAATATATATAAAGAATTTGAAGATGCTGCCAAATTAGTTGATAGTTCTTTAAAAGTAAAAAGGATTGATAAACAACGAGGAGATTACAAGATTACAGACGAGATATTAAGTAATATAGCTAAAGCTCGTCTAATAATATGTGATTTAACAGATGAAAGACCTAATGTTTATTATGAATTAGGCTATGCGAGAGGACTAAAAAAGCCAGTAATATCATGTGCAAAAAAAGACACTGAATTGCATTTTGACATAAAAGATTTTCGCACTATAATGTACACTGATTCAAGTGAATTAAGAAGAGAGATTTCTTCAGAAATTAAAGAACATTTACAATTATAAATATTAACATCTATAAATTTATAAGCTATGTGTTTAATTGATATATTAAGAGAGGCTAACGAAAAAATAGTTTTCATAGGTACTCTTCCAATTGCAGAAGAAATAGAAAAGTCAGCTCAAAATTTCGCTGATATTCTTGAAGCTTCGCCCGAATTGAAAATCTATGCTTTATGTGAAAGTGATGATTTCTGTTTTCAACTATCTATGTTAGTTGACAATCGAGATTCACAAAATAGAAAATCTTATACAAAATTAAAGACACATCGAGATAGAATTTTAGGAACAAAAGAAAAACGAGGTTTTTTTTACAACGAAGTTGCTAAACTAACAAAAGACAGTGAGGCTATAAAAAGGATTCTGATTAAACAACAAAATACAATGATGTCTAATTTTGCTATTATCGTTGATGATGTCATCTATTATACTCTTATTTCAAATAATTTTCCAACTTTAGATAATTATGAGAAAATAGATAAGAATTCCGCACTTTATCAGCAAATTATAGATTATTCAAACTTCATGATTAGTGGTGATGGAAAACAGTTTTTATCTTCCCCCGAAGAAGAGCTATTACAACTATTAGATAAAAATAATATGCCTCGAGGTATATTCCCTCGTTCAAGTTTTTACACAACGAAATTCAAACGCCGTTCAATATGGGGATTTGTTTTCAATCGAAAAGGAGAATTATTGTTACACCAAAGAAGTTTTTTTAAAACTAAAGATGGGCAAGGATTGTGGGATAAATCTGTTGGAG
>JAITWV010000258.1 GCA_031285105.1 Streptococcaceae bacterium
CAAGCTGAAATGAGCTATGAAACAAATGAGTTAAGGCAAAAGTACAAAATAGCCAAGCGGTATTATTTAAACCAAAATGATATTACACAAAAAAACGGTGGCAAAAGCAAAGTCGGCGAAAATGAAGATGAACTCTTACGCAAGTCAGATAGCCGAGTGAGTAATAACTATCATCAACTGCTCGTAGACCAAAAGGCAAGTTATGTCGGCAGTGTGGCACCAGTATTTGATTTAGGAAAAGAAGAACTGAACAAGTTAGTGAACAATACGCTCGGCAATAGGTTTGCTAAAACGCTACTAAGATTAATCATTGATAGTTCAAATGCTGGGCGTGCATGGTTACATCTATGGAAAGATGAAAAAGCAAGTGGGTTAAAATACACAATTGTATCACCAGACCAAGTAACCCCTATTTACAATGACAATTTAGAAAAAGAAGTCCTTGCTATTCGCCGTTTGTATAATCGTTTAAATGAACAAACAGGTAAGGAAATGACAATAGTTGAGTTCTGGACTGCTAAGGAAGCAGCTTTTTTTGAGTTTGAGAGTGATTATAACAAAATGCACCCTTATGACTGTATTGAGGTTATTGACAGAACAGCACAAGTAAATATTGAGTATGCAAATATCTTAGAGCATGGTTTTGAAGATATTCCTTTTGTATCGTTTTCCAATAACTTGTTTGAAACAAGCGACTTGGATAAATATAAAGGCTTAATTGATGTATATGACGACATTTACAATGGTTTTGTTAATGATGTTAAAGATGTTCAGCAAGTTATTCTAGTATTAACCAACTACGGTGGAGCTAATTTAAACGAGTTCATGGGTGATTTAAGGAAAGCTAAAGCGATAAAGGTTGATAATGCAGGTGGTGGCGATACTTCGGGTGTTAGTCAGTTAAAGATTGATATACCAGTTGAAGCTCGGAACAGTTTGCTTGATAAAACCGAGGAAGCCATTTACAAGCAAGGTCAAGGCATGAACCCTAATAAGGTTGAGCTGGGCAATAATAGTGGTGTAGCTATGCAGTTGCTTTACAATCCACTTGAGTTAAAAGCTAGTGCATTAGAAAGTGAGTATCGTGAGAGCTTCGAGTATTTCATCAAGTTAATTTTGCAAGCAAGCGGTAAGGATAGCAACAACATTCAAATTACTCAAACATGGGAGCGGGCAACCATTCAAAACTGGCAAGAAAAAGCCGATATGGTTACTAAGCTGGCAGATGTAACAAGTAAGCAAAATATTGCTAAGAATAATCCACTCGTTGAAGATTATAAAGAAGAGTTGAAACTGCTAGAAAAACAAATGCACCAAGATACGTATGAGGGTCAGGGAAATGACGGCTTATTGGGAGAATAGGTATTTAGAACTAAAGCAAAATCAACTTAACAATGTTAAAGAATTTGAAAAAGAGTACCTCCAACGCTTGAGCGAAACCCAACAATTAATCGAGCAAGAAATTAACAAGTGGGCTATCAAATATGCAACCGAAGACGGAACAATTACACAACAAGATGCAAAAAAGCTACTTAGAGGTTCCGAACTGCAAAACTGGAAACAGACACTTGCTGAATGGGAACGTATGGCTAAAGACGGTGGGTATCAGCATGAAATGAACCTTGAGTATTATAAAAGCCGTGTAAGTCGTTTACGTGCCTTAGAGGGTCAACTTGCAATGATTATGGCTAAGCAAATGAATATAGAAACTCCTGCATTGAAACAATTACTCGAGGATACTTATACAGAAACATACTACCGTAGCATTTATACAAACCAAATGGCAACCGCAACTATTAGTGCTAACTTTGCAAGAATTGATGAAACAATGTTAAACAACGTTATATATAGCGGTTGGAAGGGTTCTAATTTTAGTGAAAGGTTATGGAAAAACTCTGTAAATGACTTACCAAAAATATTAAGTCAGTCACTTTTTAGAGGGATTTCCCTAGGTTATGGGATTGATAAACTTGAGAAAATGGCTAGAGTAAATTTGCAAAACTTTAGTAAGTATCAAGTTCATAGATTAGTGATAACCGAAGCTATGAATATTGCAGAACAGGCAAGGCTTCAATCTTATCAAGAAAGCGGAATAGAAAAATACAAATATACTGCACGTTTAGAAGCTAGGACATGTGATGTTTGCGGTAAATTAGACGGACAAGTATTTGATTTAGACAAAGCAGTTGTTGGTGATAATTATCCGCTTATTCATCCACATTGCCGTTGTACAACAAGTGCAGTTACTCGGATAGATGAATTTAGGGAGCGTAAAGGTTTGCCAAGGGGTGGTGGTCGTTGGGCTTATGATCCTGCAACAGGAAAGAAGTATAAGACAGACTCAACTACTTTTGAAGAATGGGCTGGCATTGTCGATAAAGACAACTCGCTAACGAAAGCAAGGAAAGCAAAAACCGATAAAGTGCAATATGGCAACTGGAAAAGTACAGGAGTTAAAATGCCTTCGTTTGATGAATGGCAAGAACTCAAGTATAATAAGGCTGAGGAGTTTGAGCGTTTAAGAACTGATTTTTACGACCAAAAACTGCGCAATGAAATAAAATCAGGTGCATATAATCTAAAAATTAACGGGCAACAAAACAAGCACATAGTAGGACACCATGATTATATATATGGGCGAAGCTATTTACTTGATAACATTGACCCACAAGCACTTGTCGATAAATATGCAGGTACAGGCACATTAAACAGAGATAGGAAAGGACGTTGGAAAAACCAAGAATTTATTCAACTCGATTATTTTGTGGGGTTGAATATTCCTATGACAGGTCAAACGTACTATACCACTCGTTTTTCAATACATTATTCTAAAAAGAAAGGCGTTCACATAATGCCAGTGAGGGAAACAGATGAACCTTGAACAATACTTTGGGAAAAAAGTAAAAATAGTCGATACTGATAACAAGGAATGGGTAGGTTTTGTAAATACATTTATTCCAGCTATTGATAATTCAACTTATAATCCCGAACTTGATGAATTTGTTGATGATCCAGTAGATGAAATCGGTATTCCTTATGCAGGTGGGATTACTAGTTTTAGAGAAGAAGATATTAAAACTATAGAAGTTATTGATTAAGCAACTTATGCGAATCTTGCACGAGTTGCTTTTTATTTTGGAGGAAAAAAGATGAAATTTATTAAAGAACCAACTACTGTTCAAGCACACCAATTTGATGGAACGTTAGAATTTCCAGAATGGATTAAGGCTCATTGGAAACTTGATGGCGATATGCTTATCGTTGCTGGTAATGTTGTAAACAAGGGAGATTATATTTTAAATAATCCAGATTTTCCAGATGATGTTTACCCAGCGCCTAAAGCAGTATTTGAATCAACCTATGCACCAATCACTGATAATTACAAACCTGTGCAACCGTTAAACAGAAATGACAATCGACAAAATCAATATACTCAGGTTTGGGCTGAAACAGAGTTCGACAATAACGCACCACATTATTACACGATTACTGATATTGATGGAATAAACGAATTATCAACTTTGTATTTTCAAAATGGTCCAATAAAAGAAATTGGTGTTAATGGAATACATCATGAAGATTTAATTGATATCATCATTGACCGCTTGGAGCATTTCCAACGTTCGCCTTATTCGTGTCGTGAAAATGCACTAGCTATCACAAAGCTTGAAGAAGCACAAATGTGGCTAAATAAACGAACCAATGCAAGGCTTGCTCGTGGGGTTGAAGGTACGCACAAAGTTTAGGAGAAAAAGAAATGATTGAAACTACTATTTTATTAACACAAATACTGCTAGTTGTATGGATTGCGAGTGGATTATTGGGGATTGTTAGAGCCATAATCAGTGCAATGACAGATTATCAAGAGTACAAGGAGTGGAAAAAATGAGAGTCGGCTAAATAGTCGGCTTTTTCTTATGCACGTTTAGGTATTAGGTTTAGCCTAGTCCCCGACTGATGGCTTAAAGCGAGGGTTCGATTCCCTTAACGTGCTTTGGTAGTAGCGACCTTACAGCTAAAAATAATCCTTGGTGGAGTGAACCACCTAAAAAAGCACTAGGAGGATAATTAAATGAATACGGAAGAATTAAAAAAATTAGGTTTGTCGGAAGAACAAGTAAAAAGTGTTTTTGCACTTCATGGCTCAGTGGTAAACGGTTTGAACCAGCAGGTTTCAGAATTAACAACTGAACGTGATGATTTTAAAACGCAACTTACAGGGCGTGATAAGGACTTAAAAGACTTACAGAAACAAGTTAAGGATAATGAAGAATTATCAACGCAATTTAAGGATTTGCAAAATAAATATACCACGGAAACCGAAGCGTTAACTCAAAAGGTTGCAGCTGTTACCTATGACAACAAGTTAAAAGAGGCATTAGGTAAAACAAAAGCACGTGATACCGCAGACCTTGCAAAGTTTTTAGATCATGAAGCTATTAAGTTAAATGATGATGGTTCTTTC
>JAITWV010000263.1 GCA_031285105.1 Streptococcaceae bacterium
TTATACCTAAGTATTTTCGATGGATTCGATACCAGTTTTCGAATTTCTTGTGTATCAATGTTGGGAAGACTTTTATTGCAATAAAGAACTTGAAATGATTAGCTTATTCAATAAATCTGTCAATGATTTAGGTGCGAGTATTTACTTTCTAACAATTTCTTCTCTTGATTATCATTTGTCTGATATTAGAAGAAAATTGCAGGCATTGATAGACAAGAAATTCGAAAACTGGTATCGAATCCATCGAAAATACTTAGGTATAAAACAATCTCAGATGGTTTGCTAAAAATAAAAAAGTTTAAAAATGCAGTATTGAAAACGGTTTGCTAGAATGGAGGGTGTATATGCTTTACTTGATTGGGGGAATGGTTATGGGCTTTATGATATATCTAAACGAAAAAATTCCTAGAGATAAATTTTCTCAATTTTTTACTTTAGCAGTTTTCTTACTTATTGCATTGAATATTGCCTTTATCTCGTTTGAATTGCACAATATGGATTTAGAATTAGGGATATCGTCAATTTTAAACGCTTATTTTGAATGGTGGTTTGTATTTGTGGCTTTCTTTATTGGGCTACATATTGTAAAGAGAAAAAAGATTAATGGTCGTATTTATTTGTGGTTAGAAAAGAAGAAATCATTAAAAATTGGAATTCAAAGGCACTTTTTGCGACTTTTTTTACTCTGGTTATTTTCTTTGTTTTCATCTAGTTATTTCGCATTCGCAAGTATTGTATATTTCAAAGAAGAGTGGCTTCAGTCTATTTTGTTACCACTATTAATAATCAGTTTGGTTGCTACCATTATTCTTACTTTTATGAATTACATGTGGTTCAGGAAGATTATGCTTTCATTTTTCTTGAGACAAATTATTAAAGAGAAAGAACAATACTCAAAATTTTATGAAATCATGGAAATGTTTAAAATTCATGAAAAGATTATATTAGAAGGTTCACAAATAGATCCGAGTATTCAATCTCTAATTCATTTCAACTTTTTTAGAGTAACCAATAATAAAGCAGTTTTAACAATGAAATATGATGATAAGACAGATTTACATTTATCGAAATATCGTTTATCGCAGTTTGAAAAAATGAAAGAAGATTTAGAGGAAAGTAATCAATTTTTATTATAAGGGGGCAATATGAAAAAATTATATCAGTCACGTAAAAGACTAATCATTGGTGGTGTTATTGGGCTTGTAACGTTGGGACTACTAGTAGTGACGATTCATCAAAAAAATGTTCAAGCTAAAACTGAACAAGTAAGAGCAGATTTGGTTGTTCAACATGAAAGTTCAAAAAAGGTATTGAAACAAGTTGAGAAATTATTTGATGAAAAACAAGAATTTCTCGCAAAAAATGTGACAAAAGAACACGTTATGAAAATTTGGAAAAATTCAGGTGATCGCATTGACTTGGATTCAAGTTTAAGAAAAAGTCTTTCAAATGAGTTTAAGACTTATCAGGAAGAGAATGAGAAAATTGATATTTTATTGAAAAAAGCACTTCAAATGTCTGAAATTCAAACAAAGGTAAATTCAATATTTACTGAACCTGTTCTCAATGGTTCTGCATTAAAAGAAAATCCAGTTATTAGAAAAGACTTGTTTCTCGCAGTGATAGATGAAGTTGCTACCATGCCTAATGAAAAAGCATTTAATGGAAAAATCCAATTATTAAAGAAAATTGCGAAAACTCAACTTGAAGATATTGAATCAGCGAAAAAAGCAGTTGATTCTTCCGAAAAAGACAAAGGCAATCGTGAATTAAACGAAAAAGCCATTGAAGCTGCGAACAAAATCAAAAACCCAGATGTAAAAAAATCATATATGGAAAAATTAAATCCAATTAAGGCTGAATTGGATAAAAAAGATGAAGAATCCAAACAAGCTGAAACTCAAAACATACAAGAACAGGCAAATGCAAGTGGGCAACCTGTTTACGATTCCAATACAGGTCAATATGTTCAACCGTCTATTCCGAATAATAATGGTTCAAATTCAAATTACAATCCTGGAGCAAGCAACTCAACTTCTCCTCCATCAACTGGTGGTGGAAGTGGGAATTCAGGAAATAATAATAGCGGTGGTTCTGGTGGTGGAACAGTCACACCTCCACCACCACCTCCAGTTCAAACAAGATATACTGCTTGGGCTTACAAAGATGGACAAAAAATTATTTTAGGTACGTTTAATACCTGGCAAGAAGCAGATACTGTTGGTTTTGAATGGTGTTTAGCAAATGATGGCGACAGTTGGGGTTGTGATACTTTTTAATAATGTATTCAAGGCGATTCATTGAAATTGCCTTTTTTATTTTGTCATTGAAAGGAATATTATGAAAAAAATTCGTTCACCAGATAATTATAAATCCAAATCAAACCTAAAAAAGGAGAATGAAATGAAAAATTTAAAAAAATCTCGTACACCTACAATATTATCTTTGTTAATCTTGTTCTTACCATTGGTAATAAGTTTATTTTCTCCAAATATTCATGTGAACGCTCAAGAAGTTGGCAATGTTACAGTTGATGAAAATTGGGCGCAAAATACCACCGTTTCACAAAATGGAAACACTGGTCAATCTTTTCTAGCTCCAATTTATGCAGATGGAGAACTTGTTTTTTGTATTGATCCATGGACTCCTGTTAATAAGGGTGGTGGTTA
>JAITWV010000287.1 GCA_031285105.1 Streptococcaceae bacterium
CGCCAAGGAAGATTGCGATGATTACGCTCATACCATTGCAAAAAATCTTCTTGAAAATTGATGATGGTGTAATCATTCCAATTATTCATCTGCTAATTTTACCTCTTCAATCGCATAATTAATCGCATCTAGTTCAAAGCCTTTTTGATAAAGAGATTGTTTGACCTTCATATATTTTCTATACCCTTCTAGTTTTCGATATTTATGCCACAATTTCTCCGTTTCCTTCATTAATAACTCAACTTGTCGCTCATCATCTTCTTCAATTTCCACATTCTCTAAAGCAAACTGAATCGCATCAGAATAAAAACCCTTATTCATCAAAGCCAAACGTGTTTTTTGTAAATTCTCACGGTAACTCTTATTGGCATATTTGCGCACCAATTTTTCAGCAAGTCTCAATGCCGATGCGTTTTGTTCATCTTCTGGAAATTCATCTAAAGCAAATTCAATTACCTCAGGTGCAACACCTTTTTGTTTCAATAAATATTTAATCTTTTGTGGCCCATTATCGCTCGTATTTTTTTGCGTGCGGACAAAACTTTGGGCAAATAATTCATCATTGATATAGTTTAATTCCTTCAAACGTTCAATAATCTGCGTGCGATTTTCGATTTCTTTTTGCTTTAAATGTAGACGTAATTCAAACTCTGAACGCATTTGAAAATCGAGATAACGTAAAGCAATTTGAAAACCAACTTGAAAATTTGCTTCTTTTTTGATGCTTTCATATTCCTTTTCGCTTAATTGCATACCTTTGTGTAAACGGAATTTCACCAAAACATCTTCATTGACTTTAAGTGTGTCACTATCTAAAAAAGTAACGATATATTGCGTTCCTTTGTCTTTGCGGATTGATTTAATTTCTTTCATGGTATCCCCCTTAAATTCACCATTATCATTTTATTTATCTAGCAACCAATCAACTAAATTCAAATGTCTTATCCCATTTCGATCACTTAAAAAATTATCCAAACTCAAGACTTTTTTGGGATAAGCATCATTAATTTCTTCTAAAGATCGAAACTCGCGATTTCTTGTTTTCTCATCAATCATCATCATGCACACTTGAAAGTATTGCCGATCAACTCCTGTTTCCGTTCTTTTTTCCGCAATAAAATCAACTTCAAAACCACTAGCTGTACTGCCAATGAAAACATCATAGCCTCTAGCGATTAACTCAATTAAGACAATATTTTCTAAAATCAATTCGATATTTCCATCATTTTTTCCAATGATTGCTTGCCTTAAACCATGATCAATCACATAGTATTTGCCTTGATTTGCTAGATGTTTTTTGTCTTTCACGCTATATTTGGGAATAGGAATAAAAGCAAAAGAAGTAACTCCTAATTGCAAATAATTTATCACAGTCGATACGGTTGTGTTAAATCCTTCATTTTTTAAGAACTTCACCACAGAATTTGCCGAAAACGCACGACCAGTATTAGCTAATGCAAACGAAAAAATACGTTTTAACAACTCAGGCTCACGAATCTTTTCCCTTTGAATGACATCTTTTAAAATAATCGAGTTATAAACATCAGATAAATAAGTTTTTCGTGCAGAAAACTCAAATTGATTAACAGATAAAAATGGCATTCCACCTTCTAAAACATACTGTTGAAACATTTCTTTTGGCTCAATATTTTTTGATACCTGAGATTTCGCTTTTAAGTATTCATCAAATAAAAACGGATAACAATGAAATTCAACAAATCTTCCACCTAGCAGTGTAGCTAATTCACCTGAAAGTAAGTTGGCGTTTGAACCAGTAATCTGAATCTCCCACGACTAAAGTCATGGGGTTCTAGGGGGCGTGCCCCCATTTAAGAAGTTACAGCTTACGCTGTAAGCGGAGTTGACTCCGCTATGGTATCTTGGTCTTTGCTAGCGTATCTCTCGCTAGGACACCCTTATTCTTATCGGCGTATCCAGTTCGCCTCTACCGTATAGGCTCGTAAGAGCCACAACATTACTTTTCTTTAAAATATTCAACGCGCCGTTGACGTCTGCATTTAAGAACTTTCCTTCTTTGGTTTTGTACAAGCCACGCTTCGTCCGTCTTCCTGAGAAGTCGTAATCTTGAGGATTGTCTGCGTTGTACGTTGGAATGATGTCTTTGTCGAAGAAGCTTGCTTTTGACGTATAGCTTTCTTCTTGTTCGACAAATTTAATTCCATACAACTCGCAGAGATACTCTAGCTTGTCTCTGAGTTTTCCAAAGGGAATGTTGACAAACTTTTGGTTTTCTTTTTTTCCCATCTTAGTACTTCTTTGGAAAGTCACGTTATACCCTGCAACCAAAGTGCCAATCTCGTGTTCCAAACAATAGTTGATGATTAACCTTGCAGCTTTTGCCATGTAGTCATTCACTTTATTGTTTCTGTCACGAGCAATCGCTCTTTGTTGATTGGTTGGGCGTTTGCCAAACTTTTGCTTGTCTTTAATGCTTTGCAGTCGTGCATTGCGCTTGTTAAACCACTGATTGATGGATTTTAGTCGTCGCCCATCTACGATGAACGATTCTCCAGTATTTGTCGCACACGTTGCCAAATTATTTATACCAAAATCTATTGCTAGTGCTTTTTGTTTGTTTAGTTCCCTTTGTTCCACTTCCACTTTGTACGTGTATTGGATTTCAAAGAACCTAGCGTTTGCTTTTGGAATGATGCGTATTTCCTTGATTTTCTTCCCTTCAAGGATTGGAGGCATCTTAATTTGTACTTTTTCGTGTGTTTTCCCAAACTCTCTTGAGTAAGGAAAGACCCAAACACTTTCGTTGAACTTCGGTATCATACCAATGATTAATGTCGTAAAACCGTCTTTCGGAAGATATTTTGGTAAGCGAATATCTTTGTAGGAATACTTTCCTTTTTTCGCCAATTTCAGTAAACCAAAGAATGACTTAAATGAGCCATCCACTTCTTTAAGTATTTGTTGTGCCATATTTGAATTTAGCGTCTTGTAGTTCGGACTATTCTTCAAAAGAACATAGTTCTTTTCGTAGTTCAAATACTTCCCTTCATTTAAGTAGTATTGTCGAACGTTGTAGGTTGCTTCATTCGCTAAATTTTTAGCAATATGACTCAAATGCTTAATGTTTTGATAGTCTTTCTTTGAGAATTGTTTTACTTGTTGTTTTATAGTTAGATACATGATTTTATCTCACCACCTTTCGATAGTTTAATTTTACCACGCATCTTACTGAAAAAACCTAATTTTAGTAAAAGTAATTTGTAGAGTTGAACCAAATTGCCTAGAACCCTATCTAGTCGATGTTAGAGATTGTTGTTCAACAAGGTTCGCTACTTCCTTGCCGGCACCTTTACATGCACCCTTGAGCTTTCCTCAAGGCACAGACCATATCTTATCCATATTACTCTTTGGAGTAACTTAGGCGAAACCACTTCCACACGCTTGTGTGTACGCTCCTCAAGAGAGCTGGTCGTTGAACCTTCCTATTTCTAGGATTGGCTGCTGATTTCCGATTCTGAAAGACTTAGGGTTTAACCTTATCTTATCTAGCTAATTTTTTCTGCTTTCGCCACATTCACGCTTGGGTTTTGTTTTATCCCTACGTTGTAGTTTAGTTAGCTTTACGGATTTCCAGCAATTCAGTTTCTTCGTTGGACGACGCCTCTACCTACTAGTTTCCCAATAGGCTTACAGTATTCTTTAGGCAACGTGATAGGTCAGCTATGGATTTAGCCTAAAGGCTAAACCAAATCCGAAGTCACTATCATCCCACCCCTAAAGGAGTGGGTTTTCTCGTTCCTAAAATGCTATAAATATCAACATTTTCTTTATATCTGGCACGTAATGAGTTAATGACTTCTTCAAAATTGGTTACCTCTTGTATTTCATCAAGAAAAATATAGACTTTTGTTCCATTTCTTTTAGCAATCTGTTTTTCAAGAAAATCATTTAACTTATGATAATCTTTGTACGGCTCATTCATCAAATCTTCAAAATTTAATTCAATAAATTGCTTAGCGTCCACTTGGTTATTAACGCTAAGGTAATTTTGAATGACTTTTAAAAATTCTGACTTACCTGAACGTCGGACTCCGATAATTACTTTGATTAATTCAGTACCAATAAAAGGTTTTATCTGATGAAGTAGTAAATTTCTATTAATCATGCAAGTTCCCCTTTCTTTTATAAAAGAAATTATAGCATATTTTTGTTTGAGTTTCTTTTATAAAAGAAATTAAAAAGCATTTTTTATGTTTTATCTTTTATAAAAGAAATTAATTTTAACCAATAGATAGATTACAGGAGTTTATTTTGACAATAATTGATTACGAATTTTCTAAACGGCAGATATATTCACGAAAGTAGATTCCTGATATAATTAAACCAATAAAGCTGGAAAGGAATATTGTATGAAATGAAAAAATTACTAGCAGTCATTGATTTTCAAAATGATTTCATTGATGGGACATTAGGAATGAAAGAAGCAGTTGAAATTATTCCAAATGTAATCAAAAAAATCAATAGTTACGCACCGAATGAACGAGTAGCGACAATGGATACGCACTTTGAGGACTACCTACAAACTCAAGAAGGTCGCAATTTGCCAGTGATTCATTGTCAAAAAGGAACAATGGGCTGGAAAATTCAAAAAGATGCGCAAGTGGAATATGCGAAAATCTTTGAAAAATCAACATTTGGCTCAGTAGAATTAGCTCAGTATGTCGCAGATGAAGGATTTGAGCAAGTGGAGTTAATCGGACTTGATACGGATATTTGTGTGATTTCTAATGTGGTCTTGATTAAGAATTTTGCACCCGAAGTAAAAGTGATTGTAGACTCAAGTTGTTGTGCGGGGGTTACTCCTGACAAACATGAAGCGGCTCTTGAGGTTATGCGCTCGATTCAGGTTGAGGTTTTATAGCAAAGAAAGAAACTGTTGGATATTTTCTGACAGTTTCTTTGATTTCCTGGCGAACAATTGATAAACTAATTGTACAGTTAGTAATTGTACAGTTAGCAAAGGAGAAGTCATGTTTGTTGGAAGAAAAACCGAATTAGAATCATTAAATAAAGCTTACCGAAAATCCAGTTTCCAGTTCCCAGTTATTTATGGTCGACGCAGGGTAGGTAAAACTGAATTAATTAAAGAATTCATTAAAGACAAAAAAGCAATTTATTTTGTAGCCATTCAAGGAACATTACAGGAAAATTTAGAATTATTATCAAAAGAAATCCTTTCGATACTTGCCCCTAATGCACCACAAAATTCATTTCAAACCTTTATCGAGGCAATGGAATATGTATTTTCAGCAGCTAAAAATGAAAGAATTGTCCTATGCATTGATGAATATCCTTATTTAGTTGAGACAGATCGGTCAATTTCTTCTATTATCCAAAATTTAATTGACGCACATCAAGAGCAAAATCAACTCTTTTTTATTTTATGCGGTTCAAGCATGTCATTTATGGAAGAACAGGTTTTAGGCTATAAAAGTCCACTTTATGGTAGACGAACGGGTCAATACAAAATTTTACCTTTGGATTATCTAACAGCAAGCCAGATGATACCAGGCTATTCAAATCAAGATAAAATTTTACTTTATAGTGTCACCGGAGGCATTCCTGAGTATTTAAAAAGGATTGATACCAATTTAACTGTTCAAGAAAACATTCAAGATTTATTTTTTGATCCATCTGGTCGTTTATTTGAAGAACCGCATAATTTACTAAAACAAGAATTGAAATTTCCACAAACGTATTATGCCTTAATCACAGCGATTGCAGATGGTAAAAGTCGAATTAGTGAAATTGCAACCAAAACAGGAATTGAAACAAGTCAAGCAAGTAAAATGTTGCAAACACTGATTGGTCTAGGGATTGTCAAAAAAGAGATGCCAATTAGTGAAAAATCAACGAATAAAAAAACGATTTATCTACTAGAAGATTTAATGTTTGTATTTTGGTTTCGTTTTGTTCGCCCGAATTTAAGTAAAATTACCATGGGTATGGGCAATTTGGTACTTGAAAATATTTGGGAAAATCAATTCTTAGCACACGTAGGAATGTCTTTTGAGGTTTGCTCGAAACAATATTTATGGGAGCAGATGCGGAATAATTCAAAAGATTTTCAATTTCAAGAAGTTGGCAGATGGTGGGGGAATAATCCAAAAGAAAAACGTGAAGAAGAAATTGACATTGTCGCAGTTGGTGAAAACACATGCTATTTTGGTGAATGCAAATGGAGAAATAAGAATTTATCTTTAGAAGTGTTTCACGAATTAGAAAAGAAGTCTGCCTTAATTGCTAACAAAAAGGAAAAAGTTTATGTTTTATTTTCTAAGAGTCCTTTTTCTCTTGCTATTCTTGAAATCCAAGAACAAAGAAATGATTTAGTCCTTGTTAGTGTTGATGATATGTTTGGTTAAAAATAAGGTAGGTGATGAAATTAGATGGAAGAAAAAATCGAATTCGTTTTGAATAATAAGAAATATCACGCGTTAAAGGTAAAGAATGTCTATCAAGAATTTGAACAATCAATCATAATACTTAGGTTTTGTTTTTGAAGGCGTGTTTCCAGTTTGAACGAACCCTAATTGAGAAACAGTTGTAGAAACCCAATTTTCAGGCAACTTCCCATAATAGCCCGAAAACGAATAAGCACCGCACTGTCTTTCAACACGTGTGGTGCTTTTTGAAATTATAACCAAAATTCATCTATTCACTTTTTAAACCAACAAGTTCCCTTTGCTTACGATTAGCCTCATCTGCCACCCACTTCAACACAGTTTTAAATTCTTTCCTCGTGGCTTCCTTAGAAAAACGTGCATAATCGCTCCCATATTTTTCAGTGATTGCTAAAATTTCTTTTTTATCAGTCATTCAACTTTTCCTCCAGTTCCTTGAGAGTATAAATTTCAGGAAGTATCAATTCAATATTATCTGTATCAAAGTGAACTTCCGATATATTGTTATCATAATCTTTTATAACAATATTAAGTTCAAATTCACTTGGAAATTCTTTTTTCACTTTTATAAGGTTCATTCTAGCTTTAAAATATGCGTTGATAAACCTTTCTTTTGGAACAACTCGCCCCTCAACTTTTTGCCTTTCTTTTGTAAAATTCCAAGCAACAATCGGATTTTGATAGACATAAAAAGCAGAAATCTCATAATCATTCTTATAGGCTCTTCGAATATTTTTACTTGCACTTTCTAAGGCAAATGTGGCATCCAAAATGAAAGAATATCCATTAGCAATAACAAATCGGAAAGCTTGCTCAACCAACCATGAAGAAGCTTTTTGGAAACGACTTGAATTGCTTCCATTATATTCTGGGAATTTTTCTCTAAATCTGTCAGCATCAATAATAACCAAACCTTTATATAATTCGGAAAGTGTATTAGCTACCTCTGTCTTGCCCGCACCAGGGCTTCCAGCCATAAAAATTGCTGTTTTAATGGCTGGTTTTTCAATTCCTTCAACCATAGACTGCAATATTTCGTCTTTATTTTCTTTTGCATAAATCAATTCTTTATCCTGCATACTCTCACCACCTATCTGTTTAATTGCTTCAAGTTGGTTTAATTATATCATAACCTCTATAGCAAAAATCAATTAACAACAACTAGCAAACCTCATGACAGTGGTATTTTTCTTATCATTCTAATAAACTATATTGAAACGATTCGTGTGGTGGAATTTCAAAATTATTTAGATAATGAGGAGAACAGCATGAAGCAAATTAATAATTTTGAATATCATTTAAAAAGAAAAGGGTTATCCCAAAACACAATCGATGCTTATATTTACACAGTGAAGTATTTCAAAGAGAACTATAACTTGGATTTAGATTCGTTACTTGAATATAAAGGATATCTCGTAGAAAACTTCAAACCAAAGACAGTAAACCTTAGAATTCAAGCCTTGAACAACTATTTAAAGTTTATTGACAAATCAGAATTGTGTTTACAGGCGTTAAAAATTCAGCAAAAAACTTTTTTAGAAGATGTGGTCAGTTACTCCGACTATTTATTTTTGAAGCGAAAACTAAGGAATGACTTGAACATGAAATGGCATTTTGTTGTTTGGTATTTAGGCGCAACTGGTGCAAGGGTTGGCGAAATCGTTAAAATGAAAGTCGAACATGTCAATGAAGGATATTTTGATGTGTACTCAAAAGGTGGGAAAATTCGAAGATTATACATTCCAAAGAAATTAAAAAGAGCGACTTTGATTTGGCTAGAAGATGAACAAAGGACAGGAGGATACCTATTTTTAAATAAATATGGAGATGCAATAACTCCAAGGGGTATCTCGCAGCAGTTAAAATTTTATGCTGATAAATATGGTTTAGAAAAAAGGGTAATTTATCCTCATTCATTTAGACACATGTATGCGAAACGATTTCTTGAAAAGTTTAATGATATTTCGTTGCTTGCAGATTTATTAGGTCATGAATCAATTGAAACTACGAGAATTTATTTGAGAAGAAGTTCAAGTGAACAACAGCAAATTGTTGATAAGATAGTGACATGGTAAAGTAAATGTGAATTGAGGAAAGTTATCATCATTGAAGTAGGATATAATTCAACTATTAATTGCGGCATTATTTTGCGGAGCGCACTTTAAAGTGGTGAATTCGTTCACTGCTTTTTTCTTTTTAAAAAACATGTTATTCAATACAAACTAATTAAGTGTGTGTGATTGTATTGGAAATTAAAAAGAATGGATTGGATTTTTTCTCTAAAGTAACCCTTCAATTTTTCTTAAAATCAAGAACAGAAGAGTGCATTATCATTTGATTAAAACGTGTGTATTGGTTATTTTTATCCAATATGCAACTCAGTTCTTTGAAAACTCAATAGACAGCAAATAATAAATGACTTTTATACTTAAATAGATTAGAATGAAGCTAAATAATTACACAGGAGAAAATTTATGGATTTTGAAAATATCAATGATGATGAAGTAAAGCAATTGATTGATGCCTTAAAGAAACCTACTAAAAAATTTGAATTACAAAAAATTTATGATAGCATTCAGTCTTTACCTGTTGGCAATTTAAAATCAAATCATGCAGTCATCGATGAGGACAATGATATTTCTTACATCCTACATCAATATCGAGGTCGAATTGGCGATAGATACAGTATTCACTTGAGGTTTAAAGAAAACAACGAACATTTAATAAGAGTCGATATAAATCCACCAAAACATCAAAATCCAAATGGAGAAATTATTAACGAAAACCATTTACACATATACTCAAATAAATATGATAAAAGAGATGCAGTAGCAATACCTTTATCTCCTTCTGAGTTTCCGAATGTAAGTGAAATTATCAAAGTTGTTACTGCTTTTATGACAAAAACAAATATAGTTGAAAGGAAGTGATATTATGGGAAACGCCAAAAAACTTAAAAGCGCTTATTTTGACTGGCTTTTTAATGAATACTCTTATAGCAATCTAGATAAAGACATAGTCCGAATTGATGCACCATTTTTTGATAATGATTTTGATTATATTGTCATGTATGCTGAATTCCATAAAAATAATGATAAAATCACTTTAACTGATGACGGATGGACAATTAATAATCTAGAGTCACACGGTGTTTCTTTTAACAAAAATGCTACAACAAGAATAAAATTACTTAATGATATTGTTGATAATCTTGGCGTAAATATAAATAATGGAGAACTTTCAATTACATCAGATATTGCAAATTATCCAATTATAAAGCAGCGACTTTTACAATCTATCATTCAAGTTAACGATTTAGCTGTATTAGCGAATAAAAATGTTAAAAATATTTTCTTTGAAGAAGTTGAGCTTTTTTTAAGAAGTAAAAATATTTTATTCGCACGTAAACCAGCTTTTTCTGGAAAAGAAGGCATAACAGTTCAATTCGATTTTTCAATACCAACAGAAAGAAACGAAAAACTTATAAGAACAATTTCTAACGGCAATGATTTAAATAGAGCTAAAGTGTTAAGTATGGACACTCATATTTTAAAAAATTTTAAGAAGGATGCTCAATATATCGCTCTAATTGATGACGAGAATAATAATTTCACTAAACTCAATGAAGTAAATGCTATTTTTGAAGAAAATGCATCAAATAAAATTTTGCTTTTACCGAAAACTAAAATGGAAAAAAATATTGAATTATTATCAAATACAAACATAGCAAGTTAAATATAATTTTGCATCTGCCCAAAAAGCAGGTGTTTTTTTGCTAAAGTAGAAACAATCAATACGGTAAGAAAAAGAGGAAAAGCGTTCCCCTTCTTAAATTTTCTTTAAAAGGTTACTTTCACTCTCGAAATAACAAGCGTTGTTACATTACTGTTTTTAAAGAAAAGTTAATTTAGTGATTGAACCTAACATAATTTTGATTGGAATATTTTTATTTTTACTTCAACTTCAAGAGTATCAAATACATAGCTTATAACAAAAGCAGTATTTAAATTATCTTTATTAAGCAAAGGTGAGAAAAACACCACTGTCATCAAGTTTGACAGTGGTTATCTATTTCTTTTCCGGGCTATTATGGGAAGTTACCTGTTCTTTCTCTTAAACAAGTTGCAATGATAAGCTTTCAACTGGTTATGATGATACGAAAAATACAAAATATATTTCACCTTTAATAAGAGCAAACGATTATAAAGAGTCTCTAAAAGCTTTTAAAAAAATGTAAAGCTATATATCAAAAATAATAAAAGACAGATTACTATCGCTAAAATCAAAGATAGCTATAAAAATTTTGAACTGAAAAAAAATTTCTTGTTTGATTTTGATAAAGTAGCAAATAATCATAATAACCTTTCAAGAGAAATGGCTAATTTGATTCGTACACATCAAAGTGAAGAAGATTATCAAAATATTACAACAGCAGTGCAAAGAGATAATGGTGTGATATCTAATGCTATTTCTTCAAAAATTAAAATAGTCGAGTATTTGCAGTTAAAACGTGAAATAGTTCTTAAATGTACTTCAAGCTATACAAAGCATGTTAGTGTTGAACGACAAGGTGAGTATCAGTTACATTTTCATAACGGAGTAAATGTAACACTTAGCTCATCTATTTTGTTAAATAATATCGCTAAGGGATTAGGTTTTAGAGAAATTGCCTTGAAAAATATTAGTAGTATTAACTCATTAGACTCATCTGATAATAACAAATTACAAGAACTGTCACAGACGACACTTCAAAAAGAGCATAACCATAGAATTTATAAACAGAACAGGAAAAATATTATTGAATTATTTTGGAAAGGTGAAAAGCCAGAATTTCAAAATGAGATTAATGATATAAATAATAAAATAGATAGACATTTGAGGCAATATTTGTTGTTTGAGTATGATTTATCTTCAATAATAGTATATAAGAAGCCGGATTTAATTCATTTTGGAAAACTTGTTACATTGGATGCACACACGAATCAAGCTTGCGAAAATATTCCACGAGAAATATGGAAGAAGAAAGAGTTTGAGCAAGCAATTGCAGGCAGTATTGTATAATAATGTCTTCACACGAAAGAATAAATGCAGTTTGAAAATAGCAGTGTAAATCAGTGTGCTCAGAAAATCCATCTAGTTTTTCTGATCATTTATTGATTAGCGAGTCAAAAACATTCATTCTGTGAGGGATTTGCTTATCACTCCCAATAAATCTCCTTTTCAGAATCAAAACATCGCCAAGTCATGGTAAAATTAATTAATAAAATAAAAGGAGCAAAAAACATGTCAGCAAATCCGATATATCAATTTTACGTAGAATTAGAACATTTCGAGACTCCCAAAATATGGCGTCGATTTCAAGTAGCAA
>JAITWV010000300.1 GCA_031285105.1 Streptococcaceae bacterium
TCTGTTTTTGCTGACAATAGTGGAAAAACTGGACCAGATGCTTATTATGCGGATAATGTTTTACGCAATCGTACAGGTGTCAAAGGGGGCGACTTAAACAATACTGGTTCTGGTTTTAAACTAGTTGAGCGAATACGTGAGCGTGGTAACAACTACATCTTCGGTATTCAAGTAACAGGAGCCATTGCACCCATTAACATTTCGTTTAAAAAGGTCTGGGAGCTTAATCCAGGGAATTATCCGCAAACCACCATGACTTTCCATTTGAAACGAATGTATCTATATGAATATGAATATCTAGTCAATAAGTACCTGGATAAACTCAAATATGACCAAGGAAGTTACAGTAAAGACATCAATTGGCAAACGTATCTTCCTAATGCCGCAACAGATACCACCCAACTTTATGATTTAACTGGTGACAAAAACAAACCAAGTTATGATGCGAATAGTTGGTTAATCAATCCAGGTACACTACTTGCTTATTTCTATCAAGAAAACCCTGAAGGATATATTTCTGATGCTGTTTTCGGTTCTCCTTGGACGAATCCACCAACCAATCGACCTGGTTGGAATGGGCAAACCACAACAGGGGCTGTTTCAACTAGTGCAAATGGAGGTAATATTGACTGGGATGGCGATGGTTTAACCACAAGATACAAACTCCAAGACCGAACAGCCGCTTCTATGACCGTAAATTCGACACAATTCTTAGAACAACTCAGCTCAAATAAAGAATGGTATCAATTCAATGATCAATGGATAAAAATGCAATCAGGTTCGACCATGACCTCCAAATTGGTCTTTGAAAATGTTGATATGTATTCAGGTGGCACCTTTGATAATAGCAAAAACAAAATTGCCGGTTCAGAGATTCCTTATATTTATTGGGTTGAAGAAGAACTAAACAATCGTTACTATGAGATGATTCATGGAGTGCCAAATTATTATTATTCACAAGTCGATGAAGCAAACGGACATTACCGAGTACAAAATGTTGTTAGTAACCTTTCTTCAACTTCAGCAACCATTCGCACCACTTATGATTTTAGTAATCACATTAAATTAGCTTTAAATGCCAATCAAGCAACTACTGTTGGAAAAATGGAACAAAATCTTTTTTACGGTCAATCAAAAGATGATTTAGCCTTTAGAATTCGTTATCCTTATGATTATCGAAACAACCCAGAAGTAAATATTACACAAGACAATGTTCACTTTAAAGACTATCGTTTATATAATCCAGAAACGAAACTACTTGATTATGATAGCTGGCTTCTTAAAGGAGATAAAGACATCGAGTTAACGGGCACTACGTTATATAACAAAGATACCCATCCAGATGTCCGATTATTTAAATACTCTAGAGATATGAATTATCCTTACAATAACCGGGCTTATAAACTTGTTCCAGGTGTATTGTTTGATTTGTATCAGGCAGTTGATTATTATATTGATTCGCAAAAACGGATTTTAACGGACTCAAACGGAAACCCAAGAGCACCAACTTATACAAGCGGAAAAGGATACGAAATTGATTATTATGTTGACTCGCCGATGTATCTTGGAACAACACCAAAACGCCTCCAAGGAATTTATAGCGATGTGATTACACCAGTAGGACCTGAAGATGATGTGGATTATTATCAAGATGTGCAAGGTAGAATTATTGTTGATGTTTCAGGAAATGCCATTTATCCAACCCAAGTTACAGGACAAGGGTATAAAATTGAGCATTATTATTCGACCTTAAAAGATTTCAAAAATAAAACGAATAAAAAAACACTCTCACCTGTGGAATATGTAAATGTCATTACACCAATGGGCATTGATAATCTAAGTGACCGCAAAATGACCGTACGTGCCACCAAGACGAACCTTGATTTATTAGTTACTTGGGACAATGAAGAAAAAGTATATAAAGGTCAATTAGCCAAAGCCGATGGTGCTAGAAATCTGACACAACATTCGTTATATCGAAAAGAAATCGATAACACAAATACCCAGCTGTATGATTTATCTAATTATCGTCCACTCATCACCAATTCAGAAGGGGAATTATACGTTCAAAATATGAAAATTGGTGTTTATTACCTGCGTGAGCGAAAAAGTATGCAGCTTGTTGAAGATATTCAGCCATTAGTTGAAAATAATTATACACCATTAACAAATGCGCAGATGATTCAAGCAATCGAAAAAGAAATCGGCAATGCTCCAGCAGGGTTAACCGGTTTTGCACGTTTTGAGTGGCATTTAAATCGTGCAACCAAACAAATCAAAGCCACACAAGAATGGTTTTATTACTGCTTGATTATGGGCTATGATGAGATTGCTACTGCCAATGATATTGGAAACCCAGCCAATACCAGAAGTGTATTTGACAAATATGGTTTGCCGCAATATTCACGAATGGACGAGGTTGGAACATCTGATCGACAATCACAATATACTTCAAGTGATACAACCATCGGGCAAAAACAAGGAATTTGGAACTTCGTAGACTTTGAAGCACAAGAGGCAATTTTTTCACCAGAAGCCTGTATTTTCTTTACCTTCATGGATATTGCAAACCCTGAATATCATACTGAAATGACCAAACGAGGAGCAAGTGATTTAAATACACCAGTCTTTATTTACGAAGAAACCGGAAGTTATTTCCAAGTATTTCCACCAAATATGCAATCAGAATATGCCGTGGTAAAATTCCAAAATGCCTTACGAGAAGGGGTGTTACCTGAAATTGGTATCTTACCATTAACTGGTGGGGATTGGTTGTTAAATATGAGTATTGCGTTGTTCATTCTTTTCATCGGTTTACTTTTACAATATTACCGCAACAAAAAGAAAAAAATAGTCGAAGCACAACAAGATGACGTAGAAGAAGTCTAAGGAGGAAGATATAATGAAGAAATATCAACCATTAATCAAAACCATCTTCTTCCTTATGCTTACGTTGATTCTTTTATTAGTACCTCTCAGTATCACCAAGAATGGCTCTATTAAGCATTTTTTAGAAGAGATTATCCACGTTCAACCTGAAGAAGAAACACATCCGGCTATTGAAGAAAATAAATTTGCCAATAAGCAGGCGACTAGTACAATCAAACAAATTCCTTTAACGTTTACAAATAAAAAACAGCTAGTCTTTGAACCATTGGATGAACTTTCTCGTCCAACTTCCGTTTCCGTACAAGTGAAATTTAGCGAAATGTTAGAAGAAAAACCAATTGCCAAACCACCAATCAATCCAGTCGGTTATAAGAATTATTACTTTTATCCTAGTTTAGATGCTCGAGCTAAAAACCGTGCTTATTTGTATCAAAAACAGATGTTAATGCCTTATGAATTTCACGGGATTGAATATGAACGACGAAATTTATGCACACAAACAGCTTATCTTTACAAAGGAAAAATGAAAGGTGCGGATATCGCAAATGACAACTCGATTATTTATTATGAGAAACATTTGAAACAATGGATGGAAGATAATCCTGAATGTCGGCTAGATTTACAAGTAACGCCTTTATATGTAGAAAATGAGTTGATTCCTAGACAAATTCGTCTTTCCTATAAAGGATTTCGTGAGGATGGTTCGAGTATAGTGATTTCCTTAAATTCAAAGCGTGAGTCGGTTGGGCAGTTGAGTACGACGGTGGTTTACTTGGATAATTTTTCACCAAATGCCAGAATTGATTATTTAACTGGTGAAGCGGTAATGAGTTTTGAGTAGACCTCTCCTGCAAACTTACGTGCTTGAATGAACGAGCTAATTTTCTTGTTCAACAAGGCGTGAAGGGCGAATACTTTACGTATAAAACGTCAAACAACGAAGGTGAACAAAAAATTAGCCGTTCGCTCAAGTGCGAGAAGTTTCAGGGGAGGTCTAGTGATTAAAATTCAAATAAGCGTCCAAGACAGATAGGAATATTTGTCTTGGACGCTTATTTTTTATTTAAATTTCAGATAAAACCTTCTCAATATGCGCAATTGATTTTTCACGACCTAATAATTCAATCGTATCAGGCAATTCTGGTCCATGCATTTCACCTGAAACCGCGATACGAATTGGCATGAATAAGTTTTTACCTTTAATACCTGTTTCTTTTTGCACTGCTTTAATTTGTGGGAAAATATTGTCACGAACAAATTCTTCATCAGATAATGCGGCTAATTTTTCTTTAAACGCATTTAAAACAGTTGGAACACTTTCAGCACTCATCACTTCTTTAGCTTCAACACTCACCACTGGGTGTTCGGTAAAGAATAGGTCTGATAATTCAACAATTTGTTCGCCATAACTCATTTGTGGTTGATATAAAGCGACTAATTTTTTGGCACGTGTTAACTGCGCTTGTGTTGGTTCTTCTGCCAAACGTCCTGCTTTTTTCAAGAATGGAGCAGCTAATTCAAAGACAATATCAGCATCTGCATTTTTAATATATTGATTATTTAACCAATCTAATTTCTTTTGGTCAAAGGCTGCTGGGGCTTTTGATAAGCGTTTTTCATCAAATAGTTCGATGAATTGCTCATGAGTGAAAATTTCTTCTTCACCACCTGGATTCCAACCTAATAATGAAATAAAGTTAAAAATCGCTTCTGGTAAATACCCTTTGTCACGATAATCTTCGATAAATTGTAGTGTATTGGTATCACGTTTTGATAATTTTTTACCTGTTTGTGAATTGATAATTAAGGTCATATGCCCAAATTCTGGAGTTTCCCAACCAAATGCTTCATAAACCATCAATTGTTTTGGCGTGTTGGCAATATGGTCATCTCCACGTAGAACATGAGTAATTTCCATTAAATGATCATCCACCACTACGGCAAAATTATAAGTTGGATATCCGTCACGCTTTTGAATAACCCAATCACCACCAACATTGCCACCTTCAAATTCAATATCACCTTTTACCAAATCATTCCATTTGTAAATGCTGTCTTCTTTGACTTTCAAACGAACAACTGGCGTAATTCCTTTAGCTTTGGCTGCATCTTGTGAGGCTTTAATCTCCTCATCACTCATGCCTGCGTATTCATAAATGTATTTTGGTGTTTCATTAGCAGCTTCTTGTGCTTCACGTTCGGCGGCTAATTCTTCTTCGGTTTTATAAGATTCGTAAGCTAAACCTTTGTCGACTAATTCTTGAACTAATGGTTGGTAAATATCTAAACGCTCACTTTGACGATAAGGTCCATATTCACCTGGATTCGCTGGACTTTCATCCCAATTTAAACCAAGCCATGTTAAATTTCTTAATTGTGAAGCTTCACCGCCTTCTACTTCACGTTTACGGTCAGTATCTTCAATACGAATGATGAAATCTCCATTGTTGTGACGAGCGTAAAGGTAGTTAAATAAAGCGGTACGAGCATTACCGATATGCAACAATCCAGTTGGAGATGGGGCATAACGAACACGCATTTTTTTCATTTTTGTTTCCTCCAATTATATCTTTGTAAGTAATACCACTGCTTGAGCGGCAATTCCTTCTTGGCGACCGACAAATCCTAGTGTTTCGGTCGTAGTCGCCTTTAAGTTTACTTGATTTTTTTCAATTGCACAAACAAAACTGACTGTTTGCATCATTTTTTCAAGATAGGGTTTCATTTTGGGTTTTTCTGTGATAATCGTTGCATCAATATTGCCAATTTTATAACCTAAATCATTGACTTTTTGCATACAAATCTCAAGCATTTTGACACTGGAAATACCTTCAATATTCGGATCAGTTGGTGGAAAATGTTGTCCGATATCACCTAAAGCTGCTGCACCTAAAATGGCATCAGTTAACGCATGAAGTAAAACATCAGCATCGGAGTGACCTAATAAACCTTTTTCAAATGGAATTTCTACTCCGCCAATAATTAACTTGCGGCCAGTAACCAATTGATGAACATCATAACCTTGACCAATTCTTATATTCATTTTTCATTCTCCAAAATTGCTTGCGCCTCAATTAAATCTTCTGGCGTGGTTAATTTAATATTGGCATAACTACCCATAATCATTTTGCCATGAATTTCTGGTAAGAAACGTTCAACTAGTGAGACGTCATCTGTCCCAAGAAAGCTTTCTTCCAATGCTTTTTGATGTACTGTTACTAAAACATCTTGATGAAACGCTTGAGGTGTTTGGGCACGCCACAAAGTGTTTCTTGGAATGGTTTTGATAATCACCCCATCAATCACTTTTTTAATCGTATCAATCACCGGTACACCAACAATTGCTGCAGGACTTTGGCTTAACGTTTCTAAAAGATTATCTATCATTGGTTGAGTCACAAAAGGTCTTGCACCATCATGGATAAGCACATTTTTTGATTCGCCACTTAGATAGGTTAATCCTGCCCACACAGAGTCTTGTCTTTCTTTTCCGCCTATTACTAAGGAAATTTTCTTTTCTTTTGGTAAAAATGTCGAGATTATTTCTTTTTCATTTTCAGAACAAACAATGATTAGATGTTGGCACTTTTCATCATTTACAAAAAAATCAATCGAATACTGAATAACTGCTTTTTCTCCTAATTTCAACAAAACTTTATTCTTGCCCGCACCCATTCGCTTACCATTTCCAGCTGCTAGTAAAACCGCTTCATAATTCATGATGAACTCCTACACAATTTTATTTTGATTGATCTTCAATTCCACGTCCGGCATGATCTGGTTTAGCAAAAATCATGCGACCGGCTGCCGTTTGTAAAGCACTCGTAACAACAACGGTTAAATATTCATTCATAAAATGCTGCCCATCTTCAACAACAACCATCGTGCCATCATCTAGATAAGCAACTCCTTGTTGACGCTCAGTTCCAGCTTTTACAACCGTTACATTCATTTTTTCGCCAGGAATCACAACTGGTTTAACCGCATTAGCTAATTCGTTGATATTTAAAACTGGCACTTGTTGAAATTCAGCAACTTTATTTAAATTGTAATCATTCGTTACAACCACACCATCAATCATCCGTGCCAAGCGAAGTAGTTTAGAGTCAACTTCATGAATTTCATCAAAGTCACCATCATACATTTCAACTTTCAACCCATCTTCTTTTTGAAGCGCATTTAAAATATCTAGACCACGACGACCACGTACACGTTTGAGCGAATCAGCAGAGTCGGCGATATATTGCAATTCATATAAAACAAAATTTGGCACCAAAATAGTTCCTTCTAAGAAACCAGATTTAGCCACATCATACACACGTCCATCAATAATCACACTAGTGTCTAGTATTTTATATGGACGGTAATTTTCATCTGCACGTCGTTTTAGAACATTCGACTGTGAACCGAAACCTTCTGATTCT
>JAITWV010000338.1 GCA_031285105.1 Streptococcaceae bacterium
TTCAGAATACGATTTAGCCGCTGAGTTACAAGTAAGTCGTCTAACAATCAGAAAAGCAATTGATGAGTTGATTAAAAACAAAATTTTAGTGAAACGTAAGAGCAAAGGAACTTATGTTATCTCAAGACAAAAAATTCAAAGTGGACGAGGCGGTTTGCAAAGTTTTAGTGAAGCAGCTAAGTTTTTGGGCAAAACAAGCATTACCCAAGTTGTCTCTTTTGAAAAATTACAAGAAGTTCCAGCAGAGGTTGCTTTAGCGCTTGAAGTAGATCACTTACTTTCACCAACTATTTATAAATTAGTGCGCATTCGCTCATTAGATGCAGATAAAATGACTGTTGAAAAAGTGTATATTCCAGAACAATATGTAAAAAATGTGTCCCAAGAAGAATTACAAAACTCACTTTTTGCGATTATCGAGCAACAAACAGAAATTGGTTATTCCCATCAAGAAATTGAAGCAGCTTTAATTACATCTGAAATCTCTGAGCTGCTTGATATTCCATTAGGACAAGCAGTTTTAAGAGCACAATCAACCACATTTTCAATTGATGCCAAACCAATTTTACATGATATTTCTTATTATCGCTCAGATAAATATTCCTTTAAAAACACGCTTGTTCGTGGACAAAGTTAGATTATGAGAGAAAACCTTATGAATTTTAAGGTTTTTTTTATTGTAATTGAAAGCGTTTCAACTATAATAAGGACATAGTCAAAACAATTGGTATATACTACATAATATATACTTAATGCACTTATTATTAAATTATTGTATCGGAGGAAGAAGATGTTCGACAAGTTAGAAAACATTTTAATGCCAGTTGCCGTAAAATTAGGGCAAAACAAAGTCTTATTAGCCATGCGTGATGGTTTCTTAGTCACAACCCCAATGATTATTATTGGATCAATTTTTCTACTAATCGCCAATTTCCCAATTCCAGGTTGGTCTGAATTTTTTGCCAATATCTTTGGGACAGGTTGGGAATCATGGGTGACGCGTGTATCAGGTTCAGTATTTAACATGGTTGGATTCTTCACTTGTTTGGGCACAGCTTATTCTTACGCAAAATCTAGAAATACAGATCAAATTCAAGCAGCAGCTATTGCAGCAATTGCCTTTTTAATTTTAACACCAAACAAAATTATGGTTGAAGGTCTGCCTGATCCAGTTTCAGGGTTATCATTTGAATTTTTAGGAACAAATGGAATTTTTGTTGGTTTAGTCGTCGCATTTGTTTCTGTTTTAGTTTACGGATTTGCCACTGACAAAGGTTGGACAATCAAAATGCCTGATGGAGTACCACCAATGGTTGCGAAATCATTTGCAGCTTTAGTGCCATCTGGATTAGTAATGTTTTTATTCTTCATCATCAACATCATTTTTGGGATTTCAAGTTTTGGTAATGCTTTTAACTTTATCTTTAATGTCTTACAAGTGCCATTAAGAGGAATGGGTAATACACTAGCAGCACAAATTGTTTATACAGTCGCATGTACCGTTTTCTGGTTCTTTGGTATTAACGGTCCATCTGTTGCCAATTCAGTTTTTGGTCCAATTTTACGTGTCTTAACAATGGAAAACTTAGATGCTTATCAAGCAGGTCATGCGTTGCCTAATATTTTCACAGGTCCATTTACCGACTTCTTTACAACATTTGGTGGCGGAGGTTCAACTCTTTCACTTGTGATTGTGATGATGCTATTTTGTAAATCAAAACGAATCAAATCTTTAGGACGTTTAGCTATTGTTCCAGGTATCTTTGGAATTAATGAGCCAATTATCTTTGGTTTACCAGTTGTTTTAAACCCAATTATTATCGTACCATTTATTTTAACACCATTAGTAAACTTGTTATTATCAACATTGGTAACAAATTTAGGGATTATTCCTTATACAACCGGCGTTCAATTGCCATGGACAACCCCAATCGGCTTTTCTGGTTATCTAGCAACAGGTAGCTGGGTAGCATCTGTTTGGCAAATTGCTTTACTTGCCTTAGGTTGCTTAATTTACTATCCATTTGTAAAAACATTAGACAAACAATATTTAGCCGATGAGGCAGCTGCTGCATTAGCAAATGCTCAATCTGAGGAAATTTCATTTGACGATTTGTCATTTGATGAGTTATAAGAAATAATAATTGGGCAATTGGCATATTGTTGCTAGTTGTCCAATTTTACTTAGTGAAAGAAGGATATTCTTATGAAAATAATCTTTATCTTAGATCAAATTCAAGCAGGTCTTGGTGGTGTCGAACAGTCAATGCAACCACTAGGTGGAAAAAATATGGGTATCGGTTCTGTTTCCATGTTTGAAAAAATTTTACCAAAAGTTGATGGGCAAGTAATTGCGACGTTATATAGCGGAGATGAATTTTTTGCTAGTGACCCTGAAACAAACGCTTTAAAAATGGCAGCTATGGTGAAAAAAATGAATGCCGATGTGGTTGTTTGTGGTCCGTGTTTTCATTATGAAGGATACGGCAAAATGGCTGCTCAAAGTGCTTATGCCATTGAAACACGCACCGGCATTCCAACTGTTAGTGCTATGAGTAAAGAAGTAGCAGACGTAATTGCTGAATATAAAGAAAAAATCAATATTGTTAAAATGCCGAAAAAAGGCGAAGTTGGTTTATCTGAAAGCTTGGAGCATATCTTAGAACTTGCCAAATTAAAAGCAGAACAAGCAGATACAACCGCTTTTGTCTTGGCACATTGTTATTAGTGAAAGGGGAAAAATTATGTGGGGAATTATCGCAACTTGGCGGATGG
>JAITWV010000382.1 GCA_031285105.1 Streptococcaceae bacterium
ATAAATCGTAAGTATAAATCGTAAGTATAAATCGTAAGTATAAATCGTAAGTATAAATCGTAAGTATAAATCGTAAGTATAAATCGTAAGTATAAATCGTAAGTATAAATCGTAAGTACAAATCGTAAGTACAAATCGTAAGTACAAATCGTAAGTACAAATCGTAAGTACAAATCGTAAATAAATAGCAAAAAACTGTGTGAACATTCATGCAGTTTTTCTTGCGTTCAAAAGAAAGCGAGGAAGAGAAATGAACTTAGAAACATTCGTACCATATACAAGAAATGAACTAAAAGAAATGACCTTTGTTAAGTATTTTAAAATATTCGACCAATACGAGCGTTTTAGAGAATTATCGGCACAAGCAATTATTTTATATGGTTTTTTATTGGATAGATTATCGTATTTTGAACTACGTGGGGAGCTTTTAACAGACAAAAATAATTTACCTTTCGTCCTTATGTCAGAAAAAGAGATGGCATTTAGATGTCGTTGCAGCGTCCGTAAAGTATCTGATTTCAAAAAAGAACTTCAGAAGTTTGGATTGATTCAGCAAAAAAGACTCAGCTGGAATAATATTGAACGTCCTGATGGATTTAAAATGAAATTTGACAAACAGCCAAACGCAATTTTTGTTGGACATATTCAAGTCTATCCAAATGATGTTGAAGTGAATTTTGAATTTGAAAATGATGGAATGAAAAAAAAGAATAAATTAAAAGCAAATGGGGAAATCAAAAAGGAAAAGCAAGAAACAGTTGTAAGTATGTTAATTACTGGAAATAAACCTTCGTTAGCTGCAGGATTTGCAGATAACGAAATCGCTCAACCATGCTTATCTGCAAATCCTGCAGCTAACGAAAAAACACGCAAACACGCACCACTATGCTTATCTGCAAAATCTGCAGTTAACGACAAACCCAGTCAGGACGGGTTATCTGCAAATTCTGCAGACATAACTAATCTATATAATCTTATAGATACTAATACAGATACCTATATAGATACATCTAGTGATTTCTCCCAAACATCTGAAAAAAGATCTTCGCCTGTGGAGAAAATGGTGAAGAATTTTAATAAGGATACTGAGTGGCTTAAACAGGTATATCATGACAATTTGAAAAACTATCCTTGGCTAAATGAAGCCGCATTAAATACGTTGCTCTTATTTGGGGACCTTTTTGAAACACAAAAGTACATCGATATGGTTCTGGAGGCAAAACGAAAAGTCGAAAACACTCGTACCAAAGCGAACAAGAAATATGGTCTTTATCACTGGCATGAAAACCCTAATCAAGCTAGTCGATTAAAAATTCAAGCAGAAATCTTTGTTGTTGAAACACAAAAAGTAATCCAACGTGTATTTAGGGAAATTTCAATTCGTTTAGCCGATGAAAACAAAGACAGCATTAAGAACTTTGAAAAATATTTCTTCTCTGCCATGCAGACACATTGGACGAATGTAATGCTAAACATGGATTTTTATAACACTTTTTCAGAGCCATATAAGCTTGATGACATGATGCTTGAAGGTGAAGAGTTGGAGGATATTATTCGCAATATTGAAATCATGAGTGAATTGCCACGAGATAAGCAAATCGAGTGGTACGACAAGGTTCATGGACTTAAACGTGGATATTTTCACGGAGAATATTTCCAGGATTTAGGTTTAGCAGCTAGTTTGGGATAAGGAGATAGCTAACATCATTAGACGCTAAGGCTTATGGATATATTGACTTTCTTATAGATAAACCTATCTGAAAGCGTAAAATCAGCAGAATAAATGAAATTATAAATCAAATAGTTCAGCTTATCGAGATTATTTCATAAGCTGAACTATTTGATTATTTTTTATCTTTGAAAAGCGCATTTATTTTCATGTATCCCGATCCTTCCTTTCGTTGAGTTGTATTATAGTACTCTACGAAAATGTGTCCATGAATTTAGCTTAACACCACCCTCTCATCACTAACACATTATAGAGATACCAAAAATTAGGTAAATCGTGAATTTTTTTCAATTTAAAATAAAATAATGACATATCCAAGTGACAATACTGGTTTAGTAATCACACATACCAATTTATGTTCTTTAGTTCTATTCACTACTAAAACAATTTCGAGATACCAAAAGTTCGATAGATTTCATTTTTATTCAAAATAAAAGACACACCCGAGTATGAGTGTGTCAGTAGGTAGGTTATTCAGTTAATTGCACCTATGCAATAATATCATAATAAGTGATTCTACTATTGCCATCAGGAAATAGATATACTACCTCCACCTTTCGTTAATAAAACAATCGCTGATCCTACGGAAGAACGATTGTTTTAAACATACTTTCATTCCTTTATTTACAAAAATGTAACTTGTCTTTCTAAACTTTTCTTTAGTATTCTTTTTCTAAAAAAGCATGATTCGTGTTATTGATAATCAAAACAAAAGCTAAAACGATTGGACTGGCTGAAATTCCAATCATTGGAAAATTAATAAATGAAATAGCAACAACATTTGCTACAACAACTACAAGCGTAATAGCACTTACTAATACCATTAACTGAGATTCCTTTTTCAATCCCACTAACTGTGATAAAAGGACAACTGCAAAAGCGATACAAGCACAAGCTATTGGCAACAGCATAGCACGGAACAAAACTACAAAATTGAAATCAAAAATATTTAAAAGTGAATTTATTGGTAAAAACAGAATATTCGCTAGTATCATAGACACACTTGTAGTGAGTAAAAACAACCACGCAAATGCCTGTATTTTATTTTGATAGAGTTTTTTTCTGCTTACTGGAAACAAAAACGTTCTTTCTTTTGCAGGTGATAAATAATGGACAACAACAAATTTACTAATATAAATTGCTCCCATGATACCTATAATACACATAGTTATCGTGCTTGCTAAAGAAAAAATACTTTCAGATTCCTTTAAAAAAGTATCTTCTCCAACACCTTCAAATTTACCTACTAGCGAAAAAAATAGGAGTGCAAACAATTGAGAACAAGTGGTAATCAAAACTAAGGGTCTTACAATTTGTATCATTTTTTTCGTTTCATGTTTCAATAGCGACATCTTTTTCCCCCTCCTGAATAAAATAGTCAGTTAAACCACGAGCATAAGAAGTTCTAATTTGGTCTATACTTTCTCTTTTCAGTATCTTTCCATCTTTTAATAACACAACATCACTTACCATGTCCTCTAAATCTTTTAAATTATGGCTACTGATTAATATTATTTTGTCTTTAGCTAAATTTGTTAATATTTTTTTGAAAAGTTCTACACCCCTTGGGTCAACTCCATTAAATGGTTCATCAAGCAATAATATTTCTGGTTGATGAAGTAAAGTTAAACCGAGTAAAAATCGCTGTTTCATACCTAATGAGAGTTTTTTCACAACAATATTAGGTGCTACCTTCAAATGTACGAGTGCAAACATTTCTTGAATCGACATTGGATTTTAAATCTGATAGTAAAAAACTTGTTCCTCATACAAATCTTCCAATCTCTTATCACCTAAGCCCTCAACAGAAATAAAAGTCGAACCAATTTGTTTCAGAAGTTCTTCCAAATGTGTATGAACACTACATCCCTTATAAGATATTTCTCCAGAGTCAATATTCACTAAACCACAGATTGATTTCATCAGCGTTGTCTTTCCTGCACCGTTTTCTCCAACTAATCCTGTAATCCCACCTTTATTCAATCGTAATTCGCCAATTTCTAGTTGAAACGATTCATTGACATACTTCGTTACTCCTAAAATTTCTAAGTGCACCATATCATTTATCCCCTTTTCTTCAATGCCTGTAACGACAAAATAAAGCAAAAAATTAACCACACCCAAATTACACTAATATCTCGCAATGAAATTTCCCCTCTCTCAAAAAACAAAGTTCTTATCAACCTACTAGAAGGCACAAAAGGAAATGAGTTATAAATATTGCTTGTCCATTCAGGTAAACGCTCAGGTGAATAGGTAATAGGTGAAAACAACAACCCACCTATCATAATTATTTGAGAAAATAAAGCAACCATGTTCTCAGGAAACCAATAAGCAATTGTAAATCCTATCAATATCATACTTACTTGGCATAATGCTAAAATGAATATGCCTACTATTGAAAAATGTATTTCTAAATCAAAACGCAAAAAAGACGCTAAAAAGGACATGAAAATTCCAGGCAACGAGGCGAAACCCCATATAATAATATCTGCAAGTAAAATATTCACTCTTGATACTGGCAAACTTTTTTGATAATCAACTACACCTTCATTTTTTGCTGTATTGATTATCTGCCCTGACAATACGCAACCAACTGCTATAATCCCTAAGGAAACTGCACCAGAAGATAAATATATAGACATTTCATGCGTTAATTCAGGGAACATGATTCCCAATCCATAAATAATCGCTATGGATAAAAAAATTTGAACAACGGTAAAAACAGGTAAAAGATATTTATGTCTGATTAAGCTCCAATGAATAAGACTCGTAAGCTGATGGAACGTACCTGATTTTGCTTGTGGTGGTGTAAGACTAAACATTTTCCGTCAACTCCTCATAATCATCATCTAAACTTCGTGTACCTAACTTATAGTGTAAAAAAATTTTTTCTTTCACTCCGTCTATCGCCCATTCCAAAACACTTATTATTTCATCATCACGCAATGAAAATTGAATACTTTGCTCTAACTCATTATAATGATAATTCAAATCAGGAAGAGTTATTTCTTCTAATATTTCCCCATTTAAATAGACTGTTAGCATATTTTCTTTGTTTGATAACGAAGACAAGGTTACATCTTGAATAACTTTCCCTTTATCCATTAATAAATATCTATCTGCGTATCTTTCTACTTCTAATAAATTATGTGTAACAATAATAACAATGTGTCCATCTTGTGCTAATTTTCTTAATTTCTCCCAAATTAATTTACGACGAATCGGGTCAACATCATTCGTCGGTTCGTCTAACAATAAAATTGGTGTAGGACTTGCGACAGTCATTGCAAAAGAAGTTAATCGTTGTAAACCACCAGATAATTGCTTCCCTGATAATTTTCGCCAATCCGCTATTTTTAATTCTTTTAATATGGCTTTTGTCTGTTCTTTGGACTCTCTATTTTTTAACCCTCTAATGCGAAGAATTGCTTGTATAGCTTGTTCCATTGTTACTCCAGTTAAAGGTGCTTTCAATTGTGGCATAATACTACAAAACTTACGAGCGACTTGAGGCTCTTGATTCAACGAATACCCTTGAAAAGTAATTGAACCTTGATCTGATTTTATTTCTCCCATTATCTGTTTTAAAAATGTAGTCTTTCCTGCTCCATTATGTCCAACTAATGCAACAAGCTCTCCTTGATGAAAGGTTGTATCTATTTGGTCATTTGCTTTAATTTTTCCACCTTGATAACTTTTACAAAGTGAATGAATGTTCAATGATGTTCTCATGCTTATCTCCTTTCATCGAATAATAGCAAAAATAAATGGCAGTGCCCAAAAGACAACAAGTAATAAAGTGATGAATCGCCCAATCCATTTATAAAATTGATATTTTCTATTTTCATTGAAGAATAAATCATCTTTCAAAATAGAAATTAATAAAAAGCCATCATAACTTTTTTGAAATTGAAATTGCCAAATAATTCTTACCCATAAGACTGAGCGAAGTAACTCAAAAAAAAGATTTTGTGAAATATACTGGATAACCGTTAAAATAGCCAAAAGAATCAAATCTAGTAATATACCTGAAAAAATCGCCATTAACCTTGCGAAGAACGACCATGCCCAAATATAGCTCATTTCAACTGAAGCAACTCCTTTTAGCAGATGAAAATGAAGAACTCTCTTACTTGTTTGCATTGGTTGCGAAAAAAAATAGTGCATTAACTCATGGAAAAATGTTGTAACCGTTGAAAAAACAACTAAAATAACTAGATTAACAGGCAAACTCAATCCATCATAAATCAACTTATTCCCAGTAGGAATATCAAGTAAAAAAACAGAAATAATGACTATAACAAAAGATAGTACTCCTAATGTAAAAATTCCTCTTTGAACAATTCTAAAACTTAACTTATTATTTTCAACTAGCGAAATGAATTGATTTCCTTCAGATAAAAGGAGTTTTTCATCATTTATAAAGTCGATGATTTCGTGATTTATTTCGCTTTTATTTAATTCCCCACTCATTAATTGTTCTGCCAGTTCTTTTTCTACAACAAATGGAAATGAGTTTTCTCCAACAACTACCCATTCTTCGCTATTTGCAAGCTCTCTTCCAATCATCGGTTTTAGACGAAGGACTTTACCCATGATTTTCTTCTATTGGTTCATAATATTGGAAAATTTCCCATTCCTTAAAATCACCCTTTCCACAAGTTGGACAGTCCTCAAATTTTGCCCATGATGGATGTGTGAATGAAGAACCATCCTCATAATTTATCTCGTACTGAGTACCTAAACTACGTGGAGTTGTATAGCCAGTTAAAACTCGTACCACTTCATCAACTATGGAGGCAGTTAATTGAAACATAGCTGGTCCGTAGGCAATTGATGGAGGATTGAACTTTATATTTCTGAATCCCACAAACTGTTCAATAAATTTGGGGTCATTTTTAGAAAAGTTCAAATTCATACAATCAAAACATCCGGTTTGGTGGGGAATTACTGTGTAAACACGTCCACGACTCACTTGTGAAGCACCGAAAACGCAAGGTAGATTCGCTTGAACAATTGCTTGATTTACAATTCTGTGAATAACAAATGGTGGTTCATCAATCGCACAAATAACTAAATCTACATCTTCGGTAAAGGACAGCACATCTTCAACAGTTACGATTTTTTTATTATAACTTTCTACTTGAATATTGGGATTCATAGCAAGAATACTCTCTTTAGCTACTTCATTTTTTAAACGATTTACATCACTTTCTTTGTAAATGAATTGTCGCCCCAAATTGCTTACTTCCACACGGTCATAGTCTACAATTTTTATTTTCTTAACACCCAGTCCAGCAAGAAGTGTTAAGATATTTGAACCACCTCCACCCAATCCTAAAAGCAGTATCGTAGATTGATTCAATTTTCTTTGGTAGTTAAAACGATTTTCACTCACATCAGTAAAACGACTAAAATAGTTTACATTTGCTAGATAGCGTTCTTCTATTTCTTCGTGGGCATACGCTTCTTCAAGTACACCTTGTTCATTTAGTAAGTTAATACCATCCAAAATGTCAGTATCTGTTAGATGAGGATATTCCCTTTGCATTTCAAGAACAATATCCTCAACTTTTCTATCTCCTGTTAGCTTGTTTGTCAAAGTCCAAAATTCTTTCGTAGAATCTTCAAACTCAGTGGTAATACCTAATTGAGCTCCAATTCTAAAACATTCTTCATTTAATTGATATTTAGGATAAATTGGTTTAATACGTGGATATTCCATAAAAATGATTCCTCCATTTTATTTCAGAAAAATAACCCATTAGAACTCTTCTGTCTAATAGGTTATTCTTCTTTGATACGAAAATAAGCTACTCAAAATTAAATATCTGCGCTGTAGATTAAACATTTAATTAGGGGAAAATGTAGCTCAATGACTCTGCAAGAGAACTACAGTAGGTCATAGTTTCTTTTTGGTTGATTAAATAATAATCCACCAAGCTGTTGCATCAACCTTTTCGGCTTTACGAACTTTTACATTTTTCATGCTTGTTTTCCTCCTTTTCTATGAGTAGAATTCTGAGCATTCATTAACCTACCATAGATTAATGAATTGCTTTCCTGTAAAGAGGATAGCACAAAAAATAGCCTATATTCTCATCCTGTAACAATCAACGATTTAACTGTAACGATTAACAAAAATTATTTTTTTGCTGATTTTTGTAACAAATTTG
>JAITWV010000408.1 GCA_031285105.1 Streptococcaceae bacterium
CGACTCCAGACGCTTTAACTGCGATCAAGCTGATCGAACGGACAAACAATACGATATAAGGTTTTCAGGAATATTGGGTTTTGAAATAACTCTCTGCCTCAATAGAAAGTTTTTTTGCATTATAAGCCTTTGAAAGAATCGATTTTCTCAAATAGCTTTCCAAATCTAAATGCGAAGGAATTATATCTGCAATGTCCAGTAATTTATTTTCAGAAGACCTTATAATTATGCCAGCTCTAAGCATAATTGGATATTCAATCCATTCTTCGTAACCACCTATAGATTTCACAAAATCATTATCACTGAGAATATCGAAAATAATTTCATTGGAAACTAAATCATTATTAAAAAACCGTTCCATAAATGAAACTCGAAAGTCTATTGTTTTTATTTCGCAAAAGCAATCCAAGAGATCTTCTTTTCGTTCGATAAGAAAAACTGAGGTGAAGTCGATAATATAATTGGCATTACTTTGATAACCTGTTTCAGCACTCAAAGCCCGCAGCAAAATTTTTGAAAATTTATTCTTATTAAGCCACAATTCTCTTAATATTTGTGGTATTCTATAGCAATTAATAAAAATTTCAGAAATGTCTTCACTTTGTTTATACATTATAAACATCCTTTAAATAATTTCCAGTGATCTAATTTAAAAAGCAGATTGCCTACGATTTTTTCTAACTTTTAAAATATAGTCAATTATTTCACTTTCAATTGCTTAGAATTTTGTAAGGCTGACTATCAATGCTTTCAAACAATAAACAATTTTAACAAATACATATTGTATCGAAAATAAAAACTATTTTTACAGAACAGATCTTTTAAATAGGACGAATTGTTTCTGGATAAGTTGCAAGACATTTCAATTGCTTACGAGTAGCAACATAAAATTTGAGCCAATTGATCATTTATTATGATGACTCTTATAATTTAATTTGAGTTTTTTAATAATGGAAAACCGCATGATTCTAAAAATTTTCAAATTAAATATTTATTTTTATGAATTTACGTGTTAAATATCATATAAAGTATTTTGTTAATTAACGTTATAATGAATAATAATAATTCTTATTTTAAAAGTGCATGTACTTTATATTTATTTATTATTTCTTGTTCTTAAGGAAAAAAGCAAATCGTATTTCTTTGAAAAATTGGCTTTAAAATAATTTTCTCCATCAATAGAAAGTTTTTTTTCCTCATAAGCCCATCCAAGAATATATTCTTTCAGATAATTACTAAAATCTAAATGCGGCAAAGGAATTATATCCGTAACATCAAGTGATTTGTCTTTTGCTGCTCCTATAATTATTCGAGTTCGAAGTAGAAGCGGAGCTTCAATCCATTCCTCATAATCATCTATAGCTTTAATAAGGTTCTCATCATTTAGAAAGTCAAAAATAATTTCATTAGAAACCAAATAATTATCAAAAAACCGGTTCATAAATGAAACACGAATAGCTGGTTTTTTAATTTCGCGGAGGCAAGTTAAAAGATCATCTTTTTGCTGGATAAGAAAAACCGAGGTAAAATTAATAAAATAGTCTGCGTATTTTTTTAGATCTTTTCCGTTATTCTTCTCATTACTAAAACTCAACGCTAACATCAAAATTTTTGAAAATTCATTTTTATTGTCCCACAAGTCTCTTAGTCTTTGCGGTGCCCTGTAACATCTAAAAAAAAATTCAAAAATATCTGTATATTTAGACATAACAGGCACCTATTAGCTGATTTTCGACGACTTGATTTAAAAAATGGCGGTTTATACGTCAAAATTTTTTGGTTTTGTTGTACTCAGTATTTATGGAAAGTTTTAATCATATTTTAATTATATGTCTATGTTTATATATTTAATTTATCTTGGTTGACATCCTTTACCACCCATACCTCTGTTGCCTAGTTGAAATGGACGACCGCCTACCATTCCCTTTCCAACTTTTCGAATATAGTTAGCTATTCTACGTGTAGCACTTCTCATTTTCCTGAGAACAGCAGGATCCTTTAACAAGCCTTTAGCTTTGGGATTTAATCTTCCATCAATCACAGTTCCATCTGTTTTAACTTTTGCGATTGTTCTTCCGCCTTGTTCAACATGGTAGTGAATAGGATCTGCGTGTTCTTTTAATAGATCTCCGTAATTATGAACGATACGTGTATTTCCATCGCTTGCAATAATATTTCCAGGCAGACTAGGATCTGTATCCCATCCTAGTGGATCAATCCAAGATATAGGATTAGGTGAATATATGCTAAGATTGAGTCCACCAACGAGACCAATCGGATCAGGCGAAATAAACCGGCCTATGTCAGGATCATAATAACGGAATGTGTTGTAGTGCAGCCCTGTTTCACGGTCTAAATATTGCCCCTGAAAACGTAGATTTTGCTGGCGCTGTTCTCCAGTAGGGATATCCCCTCTTTCTGATTCAAAGACACGGTCACCTTTTAAATCAGTAATGTCCCAACTCTCAGCTACGGTACTGCCCCAAGTCTTATAGGAGGCTTTCCAAACCAGTTGCCCCCTGCTATTAGAGAGTTCCTCCGGAAGCCCTACCTGATCAGTGTGAAAATAATAAATATTACACAGCTTGGGATCACTGTTGTCAGACCCATTATTTTGACTAATACCAAGTTCTTTGGCTCTCCTGGCTGATTCAGCATCAAGTGACGCCCAATAGCGCGCCTCAGCATCACTAATAACTTTGTCTGGTGCTTTGGCCGATTTAT
>JAITWV010000431.1 GCA_031285105.1 Streptococcaceae bacterium
ACGTCTGGTTCTTTTTCTCGTTCATTAGTCTCACTCCTAGGAATTTTATCTATATATCAATAGTTAGGAATTCACGATTGATAAATATAAATCTAAACTATTCTGTACAAAACTATTAATATCATATTTTTCACTATTTTTTTCAGCAATCACTGCAAATTTTTCATATAACTCTTCATCATTCAGCAATATTCTAATTTTATCCGCTAGTTCTTGTGAATTGCCAACTTCAAAGAGCATCTCTTGTTCACCAATAACTTCCATTAGTCCTTCAACTCTTGTTCCAATCGTTGGCTTCCTACAAGCCATCCCTTCAAGCGCTGCTAGTCCAAATCCTTCCCAAATAGAAGATAAGACAACTATATCTGAAGTTTTGATTATTCGATTTACATCTTCTCTAAAACCTAAAAAATGAACTCTGCTTTCCAAATTAAGTTTTTGTACGAGGAGTACAGAACTATCTTTTTTCTCCCCCTCCCCAACCAAAAGTAAATGTACGTTGTTATCTAAGTGGAGCATCGAACGAATCAATGTTAATTGATCTTTTTGTTCTGAAAAACGACCAACCATACATATGAGTTTATAATTTCCTTCATACTCTGGAACTAAATAACATGGTTTATATGATTGAGAATTTTTAAAATTTTCAATGTCAATTCCATTTTCAATGATTACAAATTTATCTTGATTTTTTCCTTTAAAATTCAACCATTTTTCTAACTTTTCTTTTACTTTACTGCTTATGCATACTACCTTATCAAACCTGCCATAAATCACCTTTTCTATGATTCTACAGATTGGAATTTCCCTTCTTTTATTATGAGTACTGTGTTCTGTATAAATGAATTTGGTTTTAGTTTTAAGAAGAAAAGTTGATAAGAAAACAAAATATAAAACAGGAAATAAATGAGCGTGTACTATATCGTAATTTCCTTTTAAAAACATTTTTCGCATGAAAATAATATTCAACGGATTTCTAATGTTTTTATGAGGACTAACTTTTATAGAGATTCCTTGTTTTTTTAGTTTTTCTTCAAAAACATTTTGTCTATTTGATAAAAGCAATACTTCTATTTCAAAATCATTTCTTTCAGACAGACGAGGGATGGTCTCTTCAATTAATTTTTCCGCTCCACCAAGTCCTAAACTATTAATCACATGTAATATTTTCATTATTCCTCTCCTCAAATTTCCATGCAAGATTTAATATATTCATACATTAAATAATTATTAGTATTGAGAAAATCGTCATTTTTCATTAAAGTTAATGGCCACATTAACTAAATTACATAGAACTTCGAGCATAATAATCTGACAATTACAAAAAAACTATATTAATATTTAAGTTCTTCCATCAATAATTCCTTATCTTCTTCATATACATGGAAACAACGGTTCTACGATCAAATTCATTTTCAATTTTCTTTCTAGAATGTAAACCCATCAACTCTTTTTCAAATTGAGATAGAGAGAGGAAATTTTCTATCTGTCCAATTAAATGATTCGTATTTTTTACTTCAAAAGTAAATCCATTTTCCCCCTCATCAATCGTTTCTTTACACCCATGAATATCAGATGCAATTAACGCTCGTCCAATTGCTGCAGACTCTAGTAAAACATTAGATAAACCTTCACTATACGACGGTTGAATCAAGCAATGGGCGTTTTCTATAAAAGGTATCACATTATTTTGATAACCTAGATACCGAATAAATCCATCATCATGTAATTCTTTTAGCAATTCCTTATAGTGCAAATCAGTATCTTCTACAAAACCAATGACTTCAAAATTTGTATTCGGGTATTTTTTTTTAATAAACTTAGCTGCTTCCAAAAAATGATCAATACCTTTTTCTTTCATAATTCTTCCTATAAAAAGAAAGGTCGAATTTTTATCATTAGGATAACTTTTAAATTCATATTCAGCTAAATTTACACCTGAGCCTGGAATTAGTTGGTAATTTTCTTTAATAATTCTTCTATCAACTAATGCAGTCATGTCTTCTTGATTTTGAAAAAAAGTAATGTCCTCATCCTTATGGCTAATGCGATAGAGGAATACAAGAAATTTCGTAAATAATTTCCCTTTCGCAAATCCACTTCCAAGACCTGTAATGTTCTTTAAATTTGGTATCTTCAACAATCTACAAGCAATACCGCCATATAGATTAGGCTTAATCGTATAACTCAAAACCGCCTTCGGTTTAATTTTTATTAATATGAAAAAATAATGCATCAAAAGCATAAAGTCTTTAATTGGGTTTATTCCACGTCTATCAACTTTAGTCTCAATATAATGACAACCCCAACTTTTCATTATTTCAACTTTTTCATCATAAGGTAGGGAAATATAGACTTCGTATCCTTCTTTCAACAATTCTTTAATTAATTCTTTACGAAAGTTATAAATGACAAATCCATGATTGCCCAATAACATTACTTTTTTTGCCACTTATTTTCACCTTCTTTAATTAATTTTCTGTTAATTCTACCGACTTCTCAAATCCTCTAATATCATAACTTTTCGAGTATTCACTCATACCCAAATCATAACTCAAATTCCCAAAAACCTTATTAACCAAACCAACCCTTTTTGAAACCAAGCGAATCAAAGGATTACCCAACTTAGTTAACAAAGTCTTCTTCCCATGAATCTCACTAATCACCCGAACAAAATCACTTGTTTTCACATACTCGCTATTTTGCGGATAAAAATACCCACCATCATTTTCAACAATAATATGTTTAAGAAACTCCGTAAGATTATCTATATGTAAAACCGATCGTTCATTCTCAATATCAGGAAAAACTGGCAACACTTTCGCCAACTTTGCCAACTTCGGATAATTCCCTTTCGAGCCTTTCCCATAAATCATCGGAGGTCTCAAAATCGCAACTTTAAAATCATCACTAGCTAGCTTTTCAATGCCAATTTCCGCCTGCAACTTACTATCACCATAAAAATTAGCTGGATTCGGTTTGGTTTCACGTGTAATAACCTTCTTCTCACCAATTCGTCCACTTTCACCGTAAACAATGATACTACTCATAAAAATGAACTGCTTTACTCCATCATCTTTCGCCTTTTGAGCTGTTTCAATCGTCAAATCAGTATTTACTCGGTAATATAGTCGTTTGGTTTCCTCGCTAGCCTTACCTGTATCTGAATGAGCTAGTCCTGCGACATGAAAAACACTGTCATACGCAGAAAAATCATGTTCTTTCCACTCAGGATTTCTCATATCTAACGTATCCACCTCAAACTCTCCTAGATACCTTTCAAGCCATCTCTCCAAAGAAGTACCAATATAACTATTCTTCCCCGTAATCAATACCTTCTTCATCAATCCACACGCTCCTCAAGTCTTTCTTGAATATCACTAATCTTCAAACTAGCCGTCCCACCTTCAACCACACCATCCTTTTTCAAAACACTCACAAATGTCCCAAAAAAACATTTCAAATCAAAAGTCGGACTCAATTTCCTTGCATATTCCCCATCCAATTTCGCTTTTACACTAATCGGCAATTCATCACGTCCATTAATCTGCGCCCAACCAGTCAAACCCGGTACTAACTCATTCACACCATACTTATCACGCTCTGAAATCAAATTGTACTGATTCCATAATGGTGGGCGTGGACCGATAATGCTCATCTCGCCTTTTAGGATATTAATAATTTGCGGTACTTCATCTAAGCTGGTTTTCCTTAAAATTCTGCCAACCTTTGTAATATATTGCTCTGGATTAATAAGCATATGCGTGGGTACCTCTTTTGGTGTATCTATACGCATGGTGCGAAATTTTAGAATATCAAACTCTTTTTTATCTTTGCCAATTCGCTTTTGTTTAAAGAAAACTGGTCCTTTTGAGTCTAGTTTAATCGCTAAGACCAAAATCAAGAAAAATGGAGAAAAAGCGATTAATCCTACGAATGATAGAGTAAAATCGGCTATTCGTTTTAAGTACTTTTGATACATCACTCATCCTCCTATTTCTACTAATTGTTCTACGTCGATTCTTTGTGGTATCGGAATTTCTTTTACTTTGTTTGTATATTTTGGATTCATTTTGTAATTTTCTTCATGTGTTTCAATATAGGTTGGCACAAGTTCTTTGATTTTACTTCGGATTGTTTCTTTTTGTTCAAGGGAATTTTTAATTGCTTCAAGTTTTCTCAAGACTTCTGTTCTACCAATACATGAGTTGTTCCCAATAAAAATCTTCTGATGACTTGTTTCATTAATTCCCTCTTCATCCATCAAAAGCTCCTCATACAACTTCTCACCTGGTCGAATGCCTGAAAACTCAATGCCAATTTCATCCACACTTTTACCTGAAAGTTCAATCAAGTTTCGTGCTAAGTCCACAATCTTCACTGGTTCACCCATATCTAGTACAAAAATCTCTCCACCATTTGCCAAACAACCTGCTTGGATTACTAATCTTGAAGCTTCTGGTATGGTCATAAAGTAGCGAATCATTTCAGGGTGAGTCACTGTTACCGGTCCACCCGCTTGGATTTGTTCTTTAAACCTTGGAATCACACTGCCTCTTGAACCTAATACATTGCCAAAACGCACGATGACATATTGGGTATTGGAATGTTCGTTTAGGCTATGCACCACCATTTCAGCAGCTCGTTTGGTTGCGCCCATGACATTGGTTG